>NZ_JBFAAH010000004.1:0-238099 GCF_040639635.1 Promicromonospora sp. NPDC023805
GCCACCGCGAGTCAAGCGTTCCATGGCAACGCACCTCCGAGATGGCGCCTTCTAGGAGGACATCTCACCTACTTCTGGAGCAGTCGCCATCTGAAAGCGGGTGTCAGCGGTAACCGGGTCAGCGCATCAGCGGCTTGCGGCGGTGCTGTACAGCGACTGGGCGACAGTGCCCAGGTAGGGGCCGAACATGTAGTTCCGCAGGTTCCCCTGGGTGTACTTGAAGGAGTTCACCGAGTTGAGCGTGCCGAGGCCGGTGCTCTCGCTGTACCGGACGAACCACGGGCCGCCGGACGAGCCACCGGTCATGTTGCAGTTCAGGCCCTGGTCGGCGCTGCCGCCGTAGGTGTCCTGCACGACGGTGCCGTGGCACCACGCGATGTCCGAGCCGTCGTACGGGCTGCCGGCCGGGTAGCCGAACGAGTACATGTACTGGCCGCGCGTCTGGTTGAAGCCGATGGACTGACCGCCCACGACGTCGGTCAGGTGCGCTCCGTTGACCGTGTTCACGATGGCGAAGGCGAAGTCGTAGTCGAAGTCACCGCTGTCGCGCCACTGGGTGGTCGTGATGAGCTGACGGGCCGTGAAGGTGCCGTACGGCCGGGCGCCGTCGTCGTAGCCGGGGACGAACGCCCAGTTCGTGGCGTAGGCGCCGGGGCCCTCGTTGAGGCAGTGCCCGGCGGTGAGGACGACGTCCTTGTTCCCCGAGGTCACGGCGCTGCCCGAGCAGACGTAGTTCGTTCCGCCGAGCGTGAAGAACACCTTGCCCGTGGTGTCACGGACCTCGCCGCCACCCGAGAAGTAGCCACCCGTGAAGTCGGCGACCGCGGCGGGCGCGGCCTGGCGGACGACCGTCGGCTTGCCCACGGCCACCGCGTCGCCCGCTGAGGACTTGTCCTTGCCGGCGACGAGGATGTCCGCCGGTACGGCGTTGCGCATCCGCTGGGGGGTCCAGTAGTCGACCACCTTGTCGTGCGCCGCCCGGGTCGTCGCAGCGGCGTGCACCGCGACGTTGCTGCCGGTGGTGTCGCTCGGCTGGGCCACTGCCGGCGCGACCGACGCGAGGGTCACGCTCCCACCAAGTGCCAGAGCTGCCAGACCCGCAAGAAGATTGCGGGAGAGGTTGCTTCGCATGCCTGCCTCCTAGATCACACGGTCCGCCACATAGCGGGCGGAGTGATCCTGAGGCTTGGACGATTCGAGTGCAAGGGTTATATATGTCCGACATGTAAACTTTTAACCCGGGTGAATCTTCGTCGCTCGTGGACCGCCCGGATGCGGGGTCGCACGCGCCCCCGGACTACTCTCGACGCGTGAGCACCACCGCTTCCCGCACCGTGCCCGTCTGGCCCGCCGCAGTGGCCGACGCCGTCGCCGTCCTCGCCTTCACCCTCATCGGTATCGCGTCGCACGACGGGTCGCTGCTCGCCGCCTTCGGACGCGTGGTGTGGCCGTTCGCCCTGGCCGCCGCACTCGGCTGGGTCATGACCCGCGCCTGGCAGAACCCGGACCGCGTCTGGCCGACGGGCGTGCTGATCTGGTTCCTGACCGTGTTCGGCGGGCTGATGCTGCGCGGCGTATCGGGCCAGGGTCTGGCCTGGTCGTTCGCGCTCGTCACCGCGGTGTTCCTGGCGATCACCATGCTCGGCTGGCGTGCGCTGGTGACGGCGCTGCGCCGCGGCGGCGCGGCCCAGGACCGGTCCGCCGGCTGACTGCGCTCAGCGCGAGCCGGCGCCCAGCACCTCGAGGACTACCGGGGCCAGCGCGCGGAACGCCTTGCCGCGGTGCGAGATCGCGTTCTTCTCCTCCGGCTCCAGCTCGGCAGCGGTCCGACGGCGGTCGCCGTCCGCGCTCGCGTCGCCCGGCGCGGCCTCGTCCGGGACGAGGATCGGGTCGTAGCCGAACCCGTTGGTCCCCCGCGGCTCGGTCGCCAGCAGGCCCCGCATCTCGCCGAGGCGGACCTCCTCACGCCCGTCGGGCGTGACCAGCGCCGCTGCGCACACGAACCCCGCCTGACGGTGCTCCGGGCGCACGTCCCCGAGCTGGCCGAGCAGCAGGTCGAGGTTGGCCTGGTCGTCTCCGTGCTTGCCCGCCCAGCGGGCCGAGAAGATCCCTGGCGCACCGCCCAGCACGTCCACGGCCAGCCCTGAGTCGTCGGCGACGGCCGGCAGCCCGGTCGCCGCGCACACGGCCCGGGCCTTGATCAGCGCGTTCTCGGCGAACGTCACACCGTCCTCGACGGGCTCCGGCGCGCCGACCTCGCCCGAGGTGACCAGAGCGCCGTCCGACAGGTCGAGGCCGGACGCCGCGAGGATCGCCCGCAGCTCCCCCACCTTCTTGGCGTTGTGGGTCGCGAGGACGATCCGGGCGGCGGGCGGCACTGTCGAGGAACTCATGCCCCGATCATGCCAGCCGCCGCCCGGCCCGCGGTCAGAGCTCCCGCGCGAGCGCGTCCTGCTGGATCTTGGCGAGCTCGGCGGTACCGCCCACCGCGAGGTCGAGCAGCGCGTCGAGCTCGGCGCGGTCGAACGGCGCGTGCTCGGCGGTGCCCTGCACCTCGATGAACTTGCCGCCGCCCGTGACGACCACGTTCATGTCGGTCTCCGCGCGGACGTCCTCGACGTACGGCAGGTCGAGCATCGGCGTGCCGTCGATGATGCCGACGGACACCGCGGAGACCGTGTCGGACAGCACCTGCTTGCCGCCCTTGACGTGCCCGTGCCTGCGCCCCCACGCGATGGCGTCGACGAGCGCCACGTAGGCGCCGGTGATCGCCGCGGTGCGGGTCCCGCCGTCGGCCTGCAGCACGTCGCAGTCGAGCACTATGGAGTTCTCGCCGAGCGCGCTCATGTCGACGACGGCGCGCAGCGACCGGCCGATGAGCCGCGAGATCTCGTGCGTGCGGCCGCCGATCTTGCCCTTCACGGACTCGCGCGGGCTGCGCTCGTTGGTGGCGCGCGGCAGCATCGCGTACTCGGCGGTGACCCAGCCCTCGCCGGAGCCCTTGCGCCAGCGCGGCACGCCCTCCGTGAACGAGGCGACGCACAGCACGCGGGTCCGCCCGAACTCCACGAGCACCGACCCCTCGGCCTCGTCGAGCCATCCCCTGGTGATCTTCACGGGGCGGAGCTGGTCGGTGGCGCGCCCGTCGGCGCGGACGATGTCGGTGCTGGAGGTCATGCGACCACCCTAACGACCGGCGAGCCTTCCCGAGCCTGGCCCGTTCGCCCGTGTTGACGCTGGTGCGGTGTTCGCACGGCGGCGGCCCTGGGTGGCAGCCGTCGCGATCGTCCTGGCCGTCTGGTCCGGGACGATGGTGCTGCTTACCGGCCGGTTCCTGCCGTGGGTCGGTTTCTAGCCGACATCACACCTCGTAGACGGTGCCCGGCTCCGCGATGTCGACCGGGCCGGCGAACGTCCCGCGCGCCTCCGCGAGGGAGTCCGCCGGATCGTTCCAGACCGGGAGGTGCGTCAGCAGCAGACGGCGGGCACCGGCGTCGGTCGCCACCTGGCCGGCGCGCTTGCCGGTGAGGTGGATGCCGCGCTCGACGACGTCGTCGCGCCCCTCGAGGAACGCGGCTTCGCTGAGCAGCAGGTCGACGTCGCGCGCGAGCTCGACCACAGAGGGGCACGCGTCGGTGTCCCCCGTGTACGCCAGCGTCGTCGTGCCGCCCGCCGCCGACGGGCCGGTCACGCGCACGCCGTACGTCTCGACCGGGTGGAAGACCCTGTGCGGCTCGATGGTCAGCGGCCCGATCTCGACCCGCTTGAGGTCGGCCCAGGACCGGAAGTCGAAGTCGTTCTCCATCGACTCGCCCTCGCTCAGCCCGTACGACAGCGCGACGTGCCGTTCGGCGCTCGACGGGCCGAAGACGGGCAGGGGCTGCTCCTTGCGGCCCGTACGCAACGAGCCGTGCTCGGGGTGGTACCGCAGGTACACGTAGAGGCCCGAGAGGTCGGCGCAGTGGTCGGGGTGCATGTGCGAGATCGAGACCGCGTCGAGCTCCATGGGGTCCATGAACCGCTGCAGGGCACCGAACGCGCCGTTGCCCAGGTCGAGCAGCACGTTCCAGTCGCGCGCCTCGTGGCCTGCGGCGGCCGCCTCCGCGGCAGTGACGCGCACCAGGTACGACGACGCTGGGGTCGCCGGCCCGGGGAACGAACCGGAGACACCGATAGGGATCAGGCGCATCAGACGGCCTCCACGAGTGAGACCTCAGGGCCGAGGAACCGGCTGGCGAGCTGCCCGAAGGGCGCCGGGTCACCGGTGGTCAGGAACCGGTGCACGGGCGCGCCGGCGTCGGGCGCGCGCTCCAGGTCGTGCGCGACGAGGGTGCGGTACACGTCCTTGGCGGTCTCGTCGGCGCTGGAGACCAGCGTGACCTCCTCGCCCATGACGTAGGAGATGGCGCCCGCGAGCAGCGGGTAGTGCGTGCAGCCGAGGACGAGCGTGTCGACGCCGGCGGCCTTCACCGGGTCGAGGTACTCGTGCGCGAACTTCTGCACCTCCGGGCCCGACGTGCGGCCCTCCTCGACGAAGCGCACGAACTCCGGGCAGGCCTGGCTCGTGATGGTCAGGCCGGGCGTGACGTGGAACGCGTCGTCGTACGCACGCGACTGGATGGTGGTGCGCGTGCCGATGACGCCGATCCGGCCCGACCGCGTGGTCGTCACGGCGGCGCGGGCAGCCGGCAGGATGACCTCGACCACTGGAATACCGTGCCGCTGGGTGTACCGCTCGCGGGCGTCGCGCATCATCGCCGACGACGCCGTGTTGCACGCGATGACCAGCATCTTCACGCCGGCGGCCACGAGCCGGTCCATGGCGTCGAGCGCCATCGCGCGGACGGCGGCGATGGGCTTGGGGCCGTAGGGGCTGTTCGCGGTGTCGCCGAGGTACCGGACCTGCTCGTTGGGCAGCTGGTCCAGGATGGCGCGCGCGACCGTGAGGCCGCCGAGGCCGGAGTCGAAGATCCCGATGGGCGCGTCGTTCACGGGGTGAAGCCTAGCGACGACAACGCGTCGTCACCGGTGCTCGTGAGCCGCGCCACGCGTGACGCATGACACGTTGCGGCAGGTCAGCGCGTCAGACTCGGTCAAAGCCCTGAGGCAGCGGAACCCGGCGGACGACGCCCCCGCAGCTCGCTGAGCATCACGTCCATCAGGGTCTCCTGCGCGTAGCCCGCTGCGACGAAAACCCCGGACCAGAAGCGCCGGGCCGCGCGGCCGTCCGTCGCCACCGGGATCTCGCGACCGGCCTGCCTGTCCCACATGATCTCGTCGGTGAGCTGCATGACCTGCTCGTCGGACTTGAGTCCGAGCCGCTCGGCGATCACGAGGCGCACGTCCGTGAGTGCCCCCGCGAACTGCTCGGCGTCCTCGCGCGGCACCCGCACCGGCGGCGGGGCGCCGTGCCTGCCCAGCGGTGAGGGCGCGTCCTCGCCCGTCGGCAGGTCGAGCAGCGCGGCGAACGCCTCGAGCCGGTCCACCTTCGCCTGGGCGACGTCGTTCTGGGTCAGCCGGCGGAACTCGTCGGCGATGTCCGAGTCGTCCTTGCTCGCGTCCGGCAGCAACCGCCGTGCGGCGGGATCTGTCGGGATGCGGCCCACCCCCGTCACCCCGGTGAGCCGGGCCAGGTCGGCATCGGTCAGCTCGTCCGGGGCGAGCAGGCCGTTGGCCCACGCCTGCCCCTTGCCCGGGCCGGCGTGCGCCGAGAGGCCGGCTATGTCGTCGTCGGGGAACAGGTCCAGGCCCGCCTCCTCGCGGAGCATGTCCGCGACATCGCGCGCCACCCGAGCCAGGACGACCCGCTCCACCGGCTCGAACCTGGCCTCATAACCCCGCCGCATGGCGCGGAACGGTGTCATGCGGCTCCCCGCGCGCCCGACTCCTGCAGCGTCGCCCACAGGCCGAACCCGTGCATCGCCTGCACGTCCACCTCCATGCGCTCGCGCCCACCGCTGGACACGACTGCGCGACCGTTCTTGTGCACCTGAGTCATGAGCCGTTCTGCCTTGACGCGCGGGTACCCGAAGTAGCTCTCGAAGACGTACGTCACGTACGACATCAGGTTCACCGGGTCGTTCCAGACGATAGTCACCCACGGGTCCGCGACCCCCGCGAGGATGTCCGTCTCGGTGTCCTCCTCGACGGCCGTCCCGGCTGACCCCATGGGCGATAGCAGCGGCGGTGGGGAAGAAGTCACAGGTCTCACTCTAGGCGGTTTCGTCCCTCGGCTGGACACTCCTGTCCAAGATTTTCGCGAAGTTGTCGCCTGGCTGTGACCTCGCGCCCCGCAGTCAGTAGAGGAGGTCGTCCAGACGCAGGTCAACCGTCGGGATCGCGGGGTCTCCGTCGGACAGCCGACGCGCGCTGCGCGGCAGCTCGGCGCGCACCATGCCGTGGTTGATCGCCGCGTTCGAGACCCCGTACGGCCCTACCCAGCGCGAGTCGACGGCGCCGTCGACGACCATCGGGGCGAGCAGCGGGCGCAGGTCGTCGCTCTGCGGCGTCCACTCGGCCACCGCGGTGTCCGGGCCGGTCACCATGATCTCCTCGATGGCGTGCCCGTCGCGGCCGTAGCGCCGGGCGGCGGCCTTGCGCCCGCCCACCGACGCCTTGTTCGCCGACGCCTTGGCCACCGGCTGGAGCACTCCCGACGAGTCGGCGCGCGCCACCAGCTTGTAGACCATGCCGCAGGTCGGCGCGCCGGACCCGGTGACCACCGACGTCCCGACGCCGTACACGTCCACGGGCGCGGAGGCCAGGGACGCGATCGCGTACTCATCGAGGTCGGACGTGACGACGATCTTCGTGTCGCGGGCGCCGAGCTCGTCGAGCTGCCTGCGCACCTCCTGCGCCAGGCCGCTGAGGTCGCCGGAGTCGAGACGCACTGCGCCCAGCCCGGTGCCCGCCACCTCGACTGCGGTCGCCACACCCTGCTTCACGTCGTACGTGTCCACGAGCAGGGTGGTGCCGGGGCCGAACGACGCGACCTGTGACGCGAACGCGTCCCGCTCGGTGTCGTGCAGCAGCATGAAGGAGTGCGCGGCGGTGCCGATGGTGTCCAGCCCGTACCGCATCCCGGCCTCGAGGTTGGACGTACCTGCGAAACCGCCGATCACCGCGGCCCGCGCGGCCGCGACAGCAGCCTGCTCGCTCGCGCGCCGCGAGCCCATCTCCAGCACGGGACGCCCGCCCGCTGCGCTCGTCATGCGTGACGCCGCCGATGCCACCGCCGAGTCGTAGTTCAGGATCGACAGGATCAGGGTCTCCAGCAGCACGGCCTCGGCGAAGGTGCCCTCCACCTGCAGCACGGGCGAGCCGGGGAAGAACACCTCGCCCTCGACGTACCCCTGGATGGTGCCGGAGAACCGGTAGCTCGCGAGGTAGTCGAGCGTCCGGCGGTCGACTATGCCGTTCTGCTCGAGGTACGCCAGCTCGGCGTCCTCGAAGACGAAGTGTGGCAGCGCTTCCAGAACGCGGCCGGTCCCCGCGAGGACGCCGTACCGGCGGCCTGCCGGCAGGCGTCGCGTGAACACCTCGAACACGCAGTGCCGGTGCGCCGTGCCGTCCGCGAGCGCCGCCTGGAGCATGGTCAGCTCGTAGCGGTCGGTCAGGAGCGCGACCGACGGACGCACCGACGGCAGGGGTGCTGCGGGCAGCGGCCGTGGCTCTTCGACACCGTTGTCGAAAGCAGGCCACGAGTCTGTGAGCGAGGCGCCGATGCCCCGAAGCTCGTCGGTCATGCACTCACGGTAGGCCAGCGAACCCGCCTGGGCGGTGTGAACGGGGCCCAGGCGGCATCTTGTCTCAGCATGCGGATCTTCGCGCTCCTGTCGTCGGCTCGTCCGAGCGCTACTTCTGTCCGACGAACCAGCGCCGGACCTGGGCCACGCGCGCGGCGAGCTGGTCGGCGGTCGCGAGCGGCACCTCCGGCCCGCCGCACGTGCGGCGCAGCTCGGCGTGCACCATGCCGTGCGGCTGCCCGCTGCGCTTTGCCCAGGCGGAGACGAGCTTGGACAGCTCCTTGCGCGACTCGGCCGCGCGGCGGTGCTCCTGCTCCGACCGGTCGTTCTCCGCCTGTCGGGCGGTCGGCGCTCCCCCGCGGGCCTTGAGGTGGTCCGCCTGGCGCTGGCGCAGCAGGGTCGCCACCTGGTCCGGCTCCAGGAGGCCGGGCAGGCCGAGGAAGTCCTGCTCCTCGGCGGAGCCGAGGTCGGCACTCGTGCCGAACTCGCCGCCGTCGAACAGGACCCGGTCGAACGAGGCCTGGGCCTCGAGCGCCTGGAACGAGCCCAGCAGCTCGCTCGACGCCTTCTCCTCCTTGTTGGCCTCCGCGACGAGCGCGGCCTCCGGGTCGTACTCGATGCCCTGTTCCTCGGCAGTACGCGGCCGGTCGAGCGCGTGGTCGCGCTCCTGCTCCATGGTGCCCGCCAGGCTCAGCAGCGGCGCCACGCTCGGCAGGAAGATCGATGCGGTCTCGCCGCGCTTGCGGGCGCGCACGAACCGGCCGATCGCCTGCGCGAAGTACAGCGGCGTCGAGGCGCTGGTGGCATACACGCCGACGGCGAGGCGGGGCACGTCCACGCCCTCCGACACCATGCGCACGGCCACCATCCAGCGGTCGTCGCCCTGCGCGAACTCCTCGATGCGCCCGGACGCGCCCTCGTCGTCGGACAGGACGACGACGGGGCGCTTGCCGGTGATCTCGTGCAGGTGCTTCGCGTAGGCGCGCGCGTTGTCCTGGTCGGTGGCGATGACCAGGCCACCGGCGTCGGGCACGGTGCGGCGCACCTCGGTGAGGCGCTTCTCCGCGGCCGCGAGCACCGACGGGACCCACTGCCCCTCCGGGTCCAGGGCGGTACGCCACGCCTGGCCGGTCATGTCCTTGGTCATGGCCTCGCCGAGCCGGGCGCTGACCTCGTCACCCATCTTGGTGCGCCAGCGCATGTCGCCCGCGTAGGACATGAACAGGACGGGGCGGACCACGTGGTCGCGCAGCGCCTCGCCGTAGCCGTAGGTGTAGTCGGCCTTCGAGCGGCGGATGCCCTCGCGGTCGGCCTCGTACTCCACGAACGGGATGGCGGACGTGTCGCTGCGGAACGGGGTGCCGGTGAGCGCCAGCCGGCGGTCCGCCACCTCGAAGGCCTCGTGGACGGCATCGCCCCAGCTGAGGGCGTCACCGCCGTGGTGAACCTCGTCCAGGATCACGAGGGTGGGCGCGGCCTCCGTGCGGGCGCGGTGCAGCGCGGGCTTGGCGGCCACCTGCGCGTAGGTGACCGCTACGCCGTCGTAGT
The DNA here is from genome assembly GCF_040639635.1 of Promicromonospora sp. NPDC023805. Taxonomy (NCBI): domain Bacteria; kingdom Bacillati; phylum Actinomycetota; class Actinomycetes; order Micrococcales; family Promicromonosporaceae; genus Promicromonospora; species Promicromonospora sp. NPDC023805. The sequence goes on from NZ_JBFAAH010000004.1 coordinate 9,294, forward strand.
GCGAGCCGTGCCTGCCCTGCGAGTTCTTGAAGTGCGGGTCGATACGGATGCCGACACGTGCGGCGGCGTCGGCCCACTGGGTCTTCAGGTGCTCGGTGGGCGCGACGACCGTGACCCGCCGGACGATGCCCTGCTCGAGGAGCTCGGTGGCGATGCGGAGCGCGAACGTCGTCTTGCCCGCGCCGGGCGTGGCGACGGCCAGGAAGTCCCGCGGGTTCTTCTCGCGGTAGAGCTCCAGGGCCTCCGCCTGCCAGGCGCGCAGACTCGACGCCGTGCCCCAGGGGGCGCGGCGTGGAAAGGCAGGGCTGAGCGACGATGCGGCCGCAGACGACGGTGTGTGGGGCAGCTGCTGCGGCTGGCTCGTCACTTGGTGGAGTCGCCCTCGCCGCCGTCCTGCGGGTCACGAAGACCCTCGTAGATCTCCTTGCACGTGGGACAGACCGGGAACTTGCCCGGATCCCGGCCCGGGACCCACACCTTGCCGCAGAGCGCGATCACTGGCTTGCCGCTCAAGGCGGACTGCATGATCTTCTCCTTGCGCACATAGTGCGCAAAGCGTTCGTGGTCCCCGGGTTCGGTCTCCTCCCGGGTCTCCTCGCGCTCGAGGACGCTCGTACCGCCCTGCGTACTGGGCTCGTCCTGCGGGTTCGAGAGTGGTTCGGTCATGCCGAGAAGTCTACGCGGGACCACCGACAGCCACTCCTGCGAGACACGCTCAGGAGCAGGTCCGGGACCCCCTTCCGGTGATCCGGCCGCGGAAAGCCTTGCGGTGGTGTCGGTGACCACGGCTATAACTGTCTGCATGTCACATCCCCACCCCGAGAGGAGCCTCACCCTGCCCGACGACGGCGCCGCCCCCGACCTCGCCGACACCCTGGCCACCACGCTGACCGACGACCTGCCCGAACCCGACTGGCCGGACTTCGGCGACAACGACGAGGCCGCGCGCCGCGCGGTGGCCGCCGTGGCAGCCATGCTCGGCCGCCCCATCCCGGAACGCCCGAGGGACCCGCGCTCGTCGAGCGAGTGGCTCGCGCGCAGGTGGGAGGTGGACGAGAGCACGCTGGTCAACGTGTCGCGCGACATGTCGCGCACGCTGCAGCGGCTGCACGCCTACGCCCTCCAGCGCTGGATCGAGCGCCATCCCGACGACGTCGCGGTGTTCGGCCCCGGCGGAGCACCGCAGCGAGCCGCGCTCGACCTGGGCAACGGCACCTCCGTGAGCGTGCCCGCCGTCGCCACCGTCCTGTTCCAGGCCGGGTCCGCGTACGACTCACCGGTGGCTGTCGAGGTGGCCTACCGGTACGGGACCCCGACGGTCACCGCCTTCACCCCGCCCGGCGGCCTCGCCCTCGCCGAGCGCGTGCTCGCCGACCTGACCCGCACGCTGGAGGACGAGCACCCCTACCGCGGCGGTGTGCTGTCGGCGCGGGCGTCGACCGGTGCGGTGGAGCTGACACCGGTCAAGCACACCGTGCAGGTGCGCGGCGACGTCGTGCTGCCCGCCGACCTCTGGCGCGAGGTGGACCTGTTCTGCTCGAGCGTCACCACGCGGCGCGACGCGCTGCGCGCCCTCGGCCACACGACCTCGCGCGGGCTCCTGCTGGCCGGCAAGCCGGGCGTCGGCAAGACCAAGCTCACGCGCGTGATCGCCACGGAGCTCGCCGGACCGCTCACGGTGGTGCTCGTCACCGCGGAGGTGCTGCGCACCTGGATGACCGAGCTGTACGAGGAGATCCGCGGTCTGGGACCGTGCCTCGTGGTGCTGGAGGAGATCGACTCGGTGGCGTCAAAGGGCTCGCGCGGCGACACGTCGTTCGCCGAGTTCCTCGACGCCCTGGACGGCACGCGCAGCTCGGACGACGTGCTCACCGTCGCCACCACCAACGACCCCGAGGCCCTGGACCCGGCGGTCAAGCGCCCCGGGCGGTTCGACACCATCATCGAGGTGCCGCCGCCGGACCAGGCCGGCCGCACGGAGATCCTGCGGCTCTTCCTGCCGCCGGAGGCCCCGGTCGACATCGCTCTGGTGGCCTCGTACCTCGACGGCGCGACGGGCGCCGACCTGCGTGAGGTCGCCCGCCGTTCGATCCTCGAGCACGGACCCGACGGGCTGACCACCGACCGGGTCACCGACGTGGCGACGTCCGGCCGGTGGCAGCCCGCACCCGTGGCGGGCAACTACCTCTGACGGCCAGGACCCCCGACAGTCAGAGGCCCTGCCAGTCGGGCTTGTCGGCGTACGTCTGCCGGTAGTAGTCGGCGAGCTGCAGGCGGGACGCCGCCGCGTCGTCGACCAGCACCGTGGCGTGCGGGTGCAGCTGCATGATGGTCGCGGGCCACATGGCCGAGATCGGGCCCTCCACGAGCTGGTGCACCGCCTCCGCCTTGGCGCGCCCGGAGGCCAGGAGCACGAGGTGCCGCGCCGACATGATGGTCGCGAGACCCTGCGTGAGGCAGTGCCGCGGCACGTCGTCGACGGACCCGCCGAAGAACCGCGCGTTGTCCTCGCGGGTCTGCTTCGTCAGGGTCTTGATCCGCGTGCGGGACGCGAGCGACGAGCCCGGCTCGTTGAACGCGATGTGCCCGTCCGTGCCGATGCCGAGGATCTGCAGGTCGACGCCGCCGGCGTCGGCGATGCTCGCCTCGTACGCAGCACAGGCAGCCGGGAGGTCCGCCGCCAGGCCGTCCGGACCCTGCACGGCCCCGGGCGCGAGGTCCACGCGGGACGCGAACTCCTTCTCGATGACGTTGCGGTACCGCTCGGGGTGGTCCGCGGACAGCCCCACGTACTCGTCGAGCATGAACGCCCGGGCGCGCGCGAACGAGAGGCCTTCCTTGTGCCGGCGCGCCAGCTTGTCGTACACCGCGAGCGGCGACGAGCCGGTGGCCAGCCCGAGCACCGCCTCGGGGTTGGCCCGGACCAGCCCTTCGACGGTGTCCGCCGCCAGCCGCGCGAGCTCGCCCGGGGGCGCGATCACGACCTCCATCAGCTTCTCCTTCCCAGGACGGCGGCGCCCACCGCCGCGACCGGAACGTGCGTCGGCGCGAGCTGGACCCGCTCCGCCAGCTTGAGCGACCCGAGGAACGGCGACACCTTGGCCTGCTCCCGCAGGGCGTCCTGTACGGCGTCCAGCAGCTCCGTGCCGAGCTGGGCCACGCCACCGCCGAGCACCACGTGGCGCACGTCGGTGGTCAGCACCAGCAGCCGCACGGCGGAGGCGGTAGCGGAGGCGAACCGGTCCTTGACCACTATCGCCTCCTGGTCGCCCGCGCGCGCGGCCTCGAACAGCTCCACCGGCGACGGCTTGCCGTGCCGCGACGGCCACGCCGCCTCCAGCGCCTTGCCCGACGCGAACCGCTCCAGGCAGCCGCGCTGCCCGCAGGGGCACTCCGGCCCGAGGGGATCCACCGGGACGTGCCCGATCTCGCCGGCCGCTCCGCTCACGCCACGCCGCAGCTGCCCCTCGAGCACCAGCCCGGACGCTAGGCCCGTGCCCAGCGCGAGGAACGCGAGGTCCTCGTGGCCGCGCTCGCCGCCTGCCTGGTCCGCCGAACGTTCGAGCACGTGCGCCGCACCGACGGCTGCCACGTTGAGGTCGTTCTCGACCACCACCGGCACACCGCCCAGCTCGGCGGACAGCAGCTCGGCGAGCGGGAGCTCGTCGTCGTGCACGCCGAGGTTGACCGCATGCTTCACGGTGCCCGAACGGTGGTCGACGATGCCGGGGATACCCAGCCCGACGCCTGCCACGTCCGCGAGCTCTACCCCACCCTCCGCTACGACGTCGCGCACCGCCTGCGCCGCACCGGCGACGAGGCCCTCCGCGCCGTGCACGGTGCTCCGCCGCACGGTGCCGACCACCTCACCCTCGGGGTCGAGGAGCGCGCCAAGGATCTTCGTCCCGCCGATGTCGAGGCCGACCGTGTACGCGGGCACCCGCCCGGACCCGGTCCGGGTGCTCCCCTTCCGCTTGCCGACCTTTCCCATCCCAACCCTTCGCTCGCTGGGCTCGTCCTGGCTGGACGTGCCCGTACCGGACCTGCTACCCATCAGCCCTTCACCGCGCCGGAGACCAGACCACCGGTCATCCGGCCCTGCACGATCAGGAAGAAGATCACCGCGGGGATCGCGATGAGCACGGACGCCGCCATGACGGAACCCCAGTTGGTGGCCTGCGTGGCCTGCACGAACGTGCGCAGCCAGAGCGGCAGGGTCATCGACTCGGGCCGCTGCATGATCACCAGGGCCGTGACGAACTCGTTCCACGCCTGGAGGAAGGCGAAGACGCCGGTGGCCACCAGGCCCGGGGCGAGCAGCGGGAACGTGATGCGCCAGAACGCACCGGCTCTGGAACACCCGTCGATCATCGCCGCCTCCTCCAGCTCCTTGGGTACACCGTTGACGAATCCGCGCAGCGTCCAGATGGTGAACGGCAATACTCCTGCCGTGTACACGAGTGTCAGGCCGATGATCGTGTTCAACAGCTGCCAGCCGTCGATGATCCGGAACATCGAGATGATCATCGCCTCTCCGGGGATCATCTGGACCACCAGGATCAGCACGATGAAGGTGCGGCGGCCCTTGAACTGGAACCGGGTGAGGGCCAGCGCCGCGACGAAGCCGACGACGAGCGTGATGACGAGGGTCAGGAACGTGACCCCGATGGAGTTCACGACGGCGGGCGGGAACGGCGCCCGCACCTGGCCGAACATCGCCGCGCGGTAGTTGTCCAGCGTGAAGACGTCCGGTGTCGGGAAGAACGCCAGGTTCTCGCCGCGGATCCGGTTGTTCGGCAGGAACGACGTGTTGACCATCCAGTACACGGGGAACGCCGAGAGCGCGAAGACAACGAGGGCCAGGGCACCGAACCCGGTGTCGGCGATTCGCTTGCGGATCTTGATCACAGCTCTTCCTCCCGCAGCGTGCGCCGCACATAGGGGTAGGCGATGGCCAGCATGACGATCACGAAGATGACGCCGATCGCGCTCGCCAGTCCGTAGTGCCCCTGGGCCATACCCTGCTGGTAGATGTAGACGCCGATGGTGTTGGTCAGGTCACGGTCACCGCCGATGTCCTGCAGCACGAACACCTGGGTGAACAGCTTCAGGTCCCAGATCATCGACAGGACCACGAGCACCGTGATGATGCCGCGCACGTAGGGCACCTGGATGAGCCGGAAGCGCTGGAACGCGCTGGCGCCGTCGAGCTGCGCCGCCTCCATGACCTCTTCCGGGATCTGGGTGAGGCCCGCGTACAGCGTGAACGCGACGAAGGGCACAGCGCCCCACACGACTATGCAGGTCAGGATCACGAAGAACGACAAAGGGTTGAGCAGCCAGGAGTAGCCGAACCACCGGTCGCCGGTGAGCGCGGTGAGCACGTTGTTCACCACGCCGTACTGCGTGTCGAAGACCCAGCCCCACACGGTGGTCGCGGACAGCGACGGCATGGCCCAGGCCAGCAGCAGGCCGATGGAGACCAGGAGCCGCAGGCCCTTGCCGATGCGAATCATGAGCAGCGCCACGAGCATGCCGAGCACCATCGTGATGACCACGAGGACGACCATGAGCACGAAGCTGCGCAGCAGCACCGTCCAGAAGCCCTCGTCGGTCAGCACCGTCGCGTAGTTGTCGAGCCCTACCCACTCGGCGGGCTGGCCCATGAGCTGGGCCCGCTCGTACTCCTGGAACGACATGACGACCAGGCGAAGGACCGGGTAGCCGGTCAGCAGGCCGAGGACGACCATCGTGGCCGACAGCAGCAGCCAGGGCAGGAACGGATTCCGACGTGGCTGCCGGATCTCTTGGCGCGGTGGCGCCGTGGGTTCGAGAAGTGTGGTGCTCATGTCCTGTCTTCCTCGGAGGCGGCCGACAACCTCTCCCTCGAAGAGCGGCCGCGAGCATCAGGCGGGCAGTGGTGTCCCGCCCCGCCCGGGTTTCTGGGGTCGCACCGGGCGGGGCGGGAAGTTGTGCTGACGTGCGTCAGCTGTTGAGGATCTCCTCGATGTCAGCGTCGAGCTTCTCGGCAACGGTCTTGACGTCGTCGCCGGCGGCGATCCTCGAGAACGCGGTCTGCAGCAGCGCCTGGGCCTCGACGTCCGCCCACTTGGGCGAGGCGGGCGTGAGCTTGGCGTTGGCGGCGGCCTCGACGGCGGCCTTGCCGATCGAGGTCTTCTGGTCGACCGCCTCGAAGAGCGAGGTCTTGGCCGGGATCAGTCCGTTGCCGGCGAGGATGGTCTGGTACTCGTCACTGAGCAGGATCTCGTAGGCGCTCATCGCGAGGTCCGGACGGGCCGACTTCTGCGCGATCGCGATGTTCGAGCCGCCGGCGAACACCTGGGCGGCGCCGCCGTCCTTGCCCGGCAGGGCGACAGCCTGGAGGTCCTTGCCGTACGTGGAGGCGCAGCCCGGGACACCCTCGGGGTCCTCCGGCTTCTCCGGAGCGTTGATGGACCACTGGATCCAGCTCGGCGCGGAGAGGAATGCGACCTTGCCCTCGCAGAACGGGACCTGCAGGTCCGTCTCCTGGGCGTCGGTCGGGGCGTTGTTGCCCTCGGTCATGATGGTCTGGATCTGCTCCAGGCCGGCGAGGCCGCCCTCGGAGGAGAACCCTGCGTCCCAGGTGCCGTCCTCTGCCTGCTCGGCGATGTAGCCGCCGTTCTCCCAGATGAAGGGCAGGGCGTTGTACCAGTCCTGGCCGGGCCAGTAGACGCCGGACAGGTCGTCCGTCTTCAGGTCGACGGCGGTCTCGACGTACTCGTCGAGGGTCGTCGGCACCGGGGTGTCGCCCAGGACCTGCTTCGAGTAGAAGACGACGCGCGAACCCGAGTAGTACGGCAGGGCGTAGTGCTTGCCCTCCCAGTCGCCGGCCTCGACGAAGCCCGGGATCAGGTCCGTGCCGCCCAGGGTCTCGAACTCGTCGGCGGTGATCTCGCGGAAGTAGCCCGCAGAGGTGAACGCGGCCGCCTGGGTGTTGCCGATCTCGACCACGTCGGGTGCGTCCGAGCCGGACAGCGCCGTCGTGTACTTGTCGACCAGGCCGTCCCAGGCCTGCTCCTCGATGACGAGGGTGCTGCCCGCGTTCTCCTCCTCGAAGGTCTTCTTCAGGTAGTCGCGCGCCTCCTTGGGCGTGTCGGTACCGACGAGCCAGACCCGGACCTCGCCGGGGCCGGTCTCCTCGGGGGCCGCAGCGCCGCCCGCGTTAGCGCATGCGCTGAGTGCGAGCGTCAGGGTGATCGCCGACGCCGCAGCGCCGACAAGACGGTTTCTGTTCACGTTTGTATTCCTCCCGGGATACGACTTTGTGTCGCGGTGCGTGGTGATGGCTCGAGTGGAAGCTCGATGAGACGCCTGCCGCCGACACGTGAACAGTGCTGTTCACGAGACCCCCAGCTGGGCGGAAAGCACGAGGACGGCGGCGCCCGCCAGCACCACGTCCTCGTCGAGTGCGGCCATCCGCAGCTGCAGGCCCGAGTTGATGGCCGGCATGGTGCGCTGACGGATGGTGTCCAGCGCGGCCTCGCGCAGGGGACCGTCGAGCAGGTCGCGTGGACCGCTCAGCAGCACCTCCGTGAGGTTGAGCGCGCTGACGACCGGGGCGAGGGTCACACCCAGCACCCGGCCTGCCGACGCCAGTGCGGCGTCGGAATCTTCTGGGGTCTTGTCGGCGATCGCGCGCCGCAGCGCCGGTACCGACAGGACCGTCTCGAGGCAGCCCACCCGGCCACAGGCGCACTCGCCGTGATCGACGACCGTGACGTGGCCGATCTCGCCGGCGGCGTCGCCCTGGCCGTGCAGCCGCACGCCGTCGACCACTATGCCCGCGCCGACACCGGCGCCCACCGTGACCACGAGCATGCCGGAGCTGCCGCCGCCGTACGTGAACTCGCCGAGCGCCGCCGTGTTGGCGTCGTTCGCCACGTGCACGGGCAGGCCCATCCGGTCGCCGAGGATCTCGGCGAGCGGCACGTCGTACCAACCGCGGTTCGGCGCCTCGACCACTCGGCCGTCCAGGTCGATGATGCCCGGCGAACCGACGCCGACCCCGATCACCGGATGGATCGCCGCGGCTACCAGCCGGCGGACGAAGCGGGTGAGCAGGTCGACGAGCTCGTCGCCGGTGCGGCCGTCGATGTCGAGCTGGCGGCGCACCATGATCTCGCCGGTGAGGCTGAGGACCGCGCCGCGCATGCGGCCGTACTCGGTGAGGTCGACGGCCACTATCTGGTAGGCGTCCGTACGGAGGCCGACCAGGATCGCGGGCTTGCCGACGCGCTGGCCGGGTCGCGTGCCGAGCTCCTCCACCAGCCCCTCGGTGATGAGCACCGAGACCAGGTCCGAGATCGTGACGCGGGTGAGCGAGGTCGCTCGTGCGAGGTCGGCCCGCGAAGTGGGCCCCTCGTGGAAGAGGTGCTGGAGCACCAGGGACCGGTTGTGCGCCCTGGCGTGCTCGGGAAGCACCTTGGACGTCGCGCGCAGGCGTGCGCCGAGCCCTCGCCCGGTGCCGTTCCGCTCTGTCGTCGTCGCCATGTTTGTTAGTAGACCTCCTTAACAGAGTCGCTGTCCATCACCCGGAGCGGCCCGTAACAAGACTGTTACTTGGGTCACGTTGCTCCGGCCGTTGGACGCGCTCCGTCACCGTGTGCGGATTACTTCACGTACCTGACGAATCCGAGCCTGCCGTACCTGGCGCCGCCGAGCACGGCGTGACCGCAGCGTGATCAAAAGCAGGGCAAAACCCAAGAAAAATTGGGTCACCAGGCCCACAAGTTCACAAAGGGATCACAGTTCTCAGGTGGGACACCGTCGGGCACCGCCTGGCTCCTACTCTCGTCACATGAAGCGCAACCGGTCAGCCAGGGAGGACGTGGGCACGCCCGCGCGCCGACTCGCCCGAGCCCTCCTGGCAGCAGTCGTCGGAGGGACCCTCGCGGTCTCTCTCGCCGCCTGCTCAGGAGGTGGCGCGAGCGAGTCCGGCGACTCCGACGGCGGCGGCGACGCCGCGCGTTCCGAAGGGTTCGCTGAAGGTGACGTGGCCGCCGACGCGGCGGGCGCCGTCGGCCTCGCCGAGTCGCCGGAGGAAGCCGTCGACCGGGAGCTCATCACCACCGGCAACGCCACACTCGCCGTGGACGACCCCTTCGACGCCGCGGAGCAGATCGCCGACCTCGTCGAGCAGGCCGGCGGCCGCGTCGAGGCGCGCGACGAGCGCGCGGCGACCGCGGACGAGCCGGGCAGCGCGTCGATGACGCTCCGCATCCCCGCCGACCGCGTATCGGCCACGCTGGACGCCCTCGACAAGCTCGGCGAGGTGCGCGACCGCCACGTCGAGACGATCGACGTCACGGGCACCGCGCAGGACCTCGACGCCCGGATCGCCGCGCTGCGCACGTCGACCGACCGGCTGCGCGAGCTCATGGCCGACGCCGACCGCACGTCCGACCTCATCGAGATCGAGGCCGAGCTCTCCACGCGTCAGGCCGAGCTGGACTCCCGCGTCTCCGAGCGGAACCGGCTCTCGGACGAGGTGGCGATGTCCACCCTGCACGTCGAGATCGTCGCCGAGAGCTCGCCTGCCACCCAGGCGCGGCCGGGCGGTTTCCTCGGCGGCCTGTCGGCCGGGTGGAGCGCCCTGGTGAGCACGTTCAACGTCGTCGTCCTGGTGCTCGGCGCGATCATCCCCTGGCTCGCGCTGGCGGGTGTGGTGCTGCTCGTGGTCGTCGCCGTCCGCAAGCAGGTCGCCAAGAACCGCCCGGTCGGCCCCACCCTGCTGGACACCGCGACACCCGCACCGGCTCCCACCGACTGACCTTGCTCGGTCGGCGGCTCAGTCCGTGATGGCCAGGGCGTCGATCTCCACGAGCATCTCCTCGCGCGGCAGGCCCACCATCACGGTGGTCCGGCTCGGCAGCACCCCGCTCGGGCAGTACTTCGCGACGAACTCGCCGTACACCTCGTTCATGGCCGCGAAGTCGTCGCGCGTGGTCAGGTAGACCCGGAGCATCACCACGTCCTCGAACGACGCGCCGCCCGCCTCGACGATCGCCCGCACGTTCTCCAGGGTGCGCGTGGTCTGCCCGGCGACGTCGTCGAGGTGCACGTACTCCCCCGTCGCCGGATCGGTGGGGCCCTGCCCCGAGACCTGCAGGAACGGCCCCTTGCGCACGCCCTGGTGGAACGTGAACGCGGGTGCGGGCGCGTCGGGGGTGGAGATGGCGGTCTTGGCGGTCATCGGGTTCTCCTCGTTCGAGTGGTGCGGCAGCGGGTGATGCGGCAGGTCAGAATTCGAGAGTGATCCGCTCGGCGACCTCGTCGCCGCGGGTCACGCAGCCGGTGCGGTACTTGTCGAGAGTCGTGCACGGGTGCGAGATGCCGAACCCGACGACGCCGCCCGGCGCCAGCGCGCGCTCGGCTTCCGGGTCCACCGCGAGGTAGGCGTGCTGGTCGTTGAGCGCCGTCACGCGCACGCCCGCCAGCGGGTCGGCAGCGCCCAGCCGCCCGGCGGCGTCGGGCGTCCGCACGACGAGCGGCGTCGGCAGGTCGATGTCGAACGACACGTCCCGGCGGCCCAGACCGCAGATGACCAGGCCCGGCTCCGGCGCGGACAGCACGGAGCCCCAGACGGTGATCGCCGGCCGCAGCGCCGCGGCGCCCAGGCGCGTCCACGGGTCGGCGCGCAGGTAGTGGCCGTGGTCGTGCGTCACGTAGGCACCCGACCGCAGCACTACCCGGGTCCGCACGTCCACGCCCGCGGCGTCCCGGACCGGCACGGTCAGGCGGTGCGTGACGACGTCGGCGAACGCGCTGCCGCCAGCGCTCAGCACGGTCGGCCCGGCGACGAGGCCGCCGATCTGGGCGCCCACGGCCCGCAGGTCGTCGCACCACCGGCCGACGGCGGCGAGCTCCTCGTCGCTGGTGCCACCCGCGACCGGCCCCTCGTAGCCCGCGACACCGGCCAGCCGGAGCCCCGCGTCGTGCACGCGGACCGCGAGCACCACGGCGTCGGACACCGTACGGACGCCCGTACGACCGCCCGGGACGCCGAGCTCCACGAGCACGCCCAGCCGTGCGGTCACCTCGGGTGCGGCGCCGGCGAAACCCGCCGCGAGCAGGTCGACGCCGCGACCGGAGTCCACGTACACCCATACCTCGTCGGCGGTGCCGTCGGTGAGCGCCGTCCGGAGCCACGCGATGTCGCGGGGATCGACGAGCTCGTTCGCGAGGAACGCGCGGCGTCCCGCACCGGGGAGGCCCCAGCCGAGCGCCGTCCGGAGCTGTGCGGGCGTCGCCACGGTGGCTCCCCACGCCCCCGCGGCGACCTGCCGCGTCCAGATCTCGCGGGACATGTGCGTCTTGACGTGCGGCGCGTGCTCGACGCCCGCGTCCGCGAAGGCTGCCGCCACCGTCCCGATGTTGTGGTCCAGGGCCGTCTCGTCGATGGTCAGCAGCGGCCAGGTGAGCGTGGGGTCGTCGATGCGCAGCACACCCACATCCTGCCGTGTCCCGGGTGCTCCGCGCACGCGTCCGGGCTCAGCTCCGAGCCGAGGCCGTGAACCCGGCAGCGGCCGGGCGCAGCCCGTGGCCAGGCGTGGCACCGGTGAGCCGCCCGGACGCGAGCACGGGCACGCCACCGACGAGCACGTCCTCGATACCCACGGCAGGAGTGCGCGGCGCCTCGTACGTCGCTTCGTCGCGGACGCGGCCGGGGTCCACGAGAGCGAGGTCGGCGACGGCGCCCGGCGCTATCCGGCCCCGGTCGGCCAGCCCGAACCGCCGTGCCGCCCGGGCCGACAGGTGCTCCGCCGCGTCCCACCAGCTCCAGGAGCCGCGCCGCACGTGCTCGTCGAGCAGCCGGGCGAACGCGCCCCAGCCGCGCGGATGCGGGCTGCCGCCCCAGTAGATGGCGTCCGACCCGGCGAGGTGTCCTTCGTGCCCCGCCAGTGCGCGGACCGACTCCGGCGAGTTGGTCGGCGGCTGCGCGAACACGCAGCTCGCGCGCAGCTCCGTGGCCGTCAGTACCTCGACCACCGTGTCGGAGGCGGACCGCCCGAGCCGCGCGGCGACATCGGGCAGGGTGAGGCCCTCCGCCCACTCCATGCCGGGGACGGACGCGAAGGTGATGCGGGGCCAGAGGTCGGTCAGGCCGGCGAAGTGCTCGGCGAGGCGGACGGCGGTCGCCGGGTCGCGCAGGGCGTCGACCGTCGCGCGGGCATCGGCCAGCGGCAGCCAGGTCGGCAGCGCGACCATCGACAGGATCGAGCATCCGCGCAGGTAGGGATAGGAGTCGTAGGTGACGTCGCGGCCCCCGGCCCGCGCTCCCCCGACGTGCTCCAGGAGCTCACGGGCGGGGCCGTGCAGGTGGGACACGTGCGTCGCGACGTCGGACGCGCGGGCGATCCGCATCAGCTCGTCGAGCGCCGCGACGCCCTTGTCCTCGTACCCGCGCATGTGGCTCACGTGCGGCAGCCCGCGGGCCGCGACGACCTTCGCGAGCGCGATGAGCTCCCGTTCGTCGGCATACGCGGCGGGCACGTACTCGAGACCGGTCGAGAGGCCGCAGGCGCCGTCGTCCATGGCCTGCTCCAGCAGGCGCACCATCGCTGCCACCTCCTCGTCGGACGCCGGCCGCTGCGCGGCCCCGAGCACCCGGTAGCGCAGGGTGCCGTGCGGGGCGAGGTATGCGACGTTCACCGGGACGGTGCGGTGGTAGGTGCCCAGCAGATCGCCCACGGACCCGCCGGCGAACGTGGGGTGCAACCCGTTGATGGCGGCGAAGTACGTGCTCGCCCAGTCGTAGGTCGCGCGGTCGCTCGGGGCGAACGAGACGCCGTCCTGCCCGGTCACCACCGTGGTGATCCCCTGGCGCAGCATCGCGAGCTGCACGTCCTGGTCGAAGACGGCGGCCTCCGCATGCGTGTGCGCGTCCACGAAACCGGGCAGCACCACCCGGCCGTCGGCGTCGAGGACGTCCATATCCGGCTCGACGCCCGGTCCGGCACCGCCCGGCGCGCCGCGTCGCGTGATCGTCGCGATCCTGCCGCGCACCACGTGCAGGTCCGCCGGCTCGGACAGGGTTCCGTCGCGCTGCGGCACGCGGGCGCCGCGGACCAGGATCGTGCCGGTCATCCGTCGCCCTCCGGGGTCTCGGGGGCCGGTCCGCCCGCGGGCAGGTTCTCGACCCCGCCGTCGTCCCGCCAGCCGCCCATCCCTGCCCAGCCACCGACGGCGGTCTCCGCCGCCAGGTCCCGCGGGTAGCCCTGGACGCCGGGCCGGGTCTGCCACGGGTGCGGCCCGTCGAGCGGCCGGTACTCGACGCCGTACGCGTCGAGGCGGGGCAGGTGCCGCCGCTCGAGGCGGCTCAGGAACTCCTTCGACGCGGCGGAGCCCTGCGTCCGGTCGGCCCGCGGCGACCAGGCGACCTCGGCGAACCCCGCGAGCCGGGGGAAGGTCGCGTAGTCGATGCGCCGGGCGCTGTCGAGGTGCTCGGTCCAGACCTGAGCCTGCGCGCCGAGCAGCCGGCCCCTCCCCTTGGCCGAGCCGGCCAACGGCTCGGGCAGCGGCTCGAAGGCGTACACGTCCTCGACCGTCCGCAGAAAGCCGACGGGGATCGGCTCGGCAGGATGCTCCCCGGCCCGGTGGTCGAGGTAGACGGCCTGCTCAGGTGCCATGACGACGTCGTACCCGGCATCGAGCGCCGCCGCACCCTGGGCGTAGCCGCGCCAGGAGGTCACGATCACGTCGCGCGGCAGCATCGGGGACATCGCCTCGTCCCAGACGACGGCGCGGCGGCCGGCGTCGGACACGTGCTCCGCGAGCCGGGCGACGAACCAACCGTGCAGCTGGGCGACGTCAGGCCGACTATCGGGCCCGAACAGGCCGAGCGCCCCTGCCCGCTCGACGATCTGTGGCGACTCACGCCAGAGGGTGGGCGGCACCTCGTCGCCCCCGAGGCCTATCCAGGGTGCGTCGAAGACGTCGAGCACCTCGTCCAGCACGTGCCGGAAGAACGCGAGCGAGCCCTCGGACGGGTCGAGCACGTCCTGGCTGATGCCCCACGTGGTGCGGACCGCGCTGCGGTGCTTGCGCGTGCCGAGCTCTGGATAGGCGGCGACGGCGGCCTCGACGTGGCCCGGCACGTCGATCTCCGGGACCACCGTGACGCCCCGGTCGCGGGCGTAACCCACGATCTCGCGCAGGTCGTCCTGCGTGTAGAAACCGCCGTGCGGCCGGCCGTCCTTCGAGCCGGTACGCCAGGTGCCGACTGTCGACTCGTGGCGCCACGCGCCGGTCCGCGTCAGCTCGGGGTAGCGGTGGATCTGCATGCGCCAGCCCTGGTCGTCGGTGAGGTGGAGCTGCAGCACGTTGAGCCGGTGGGCGGCGGCGAGGTCGATGAACCGCAGCACGTCGTGCTTGGGCAGGAAGTGGCGCGCGACGTCGAGCAGGACGCCGCGCCACTCGAAGCGCGGGTGGTCCGTCATGCGCACGACCGGCAGCTCGAGCGGGCCCGTGCCGCTGCGGCGGTAGGCGTCCGGACCGGCGAGCTGACGCAGGGTCTGGGCGGCGGCGTGGGCGCCCGCGAGGTCCGCGGCCTCGACCCCTACCAGGCCCGTAGGACGCACGTCGATGCGGTAACCGCCGGCCGCCAGGTCGGGTGCGAGGGCAAAGACGACGGAGCTGCGATCGGTCGCCGAGGGCACCAGGTCGAGGCCGAACGCATCCTCCGTGACACGGCGCCACCAGCGCGCGGCGGGCCGCAGCACGGGGTCGGCGCCGACGCCCGCGCCGTCCGCCAGCAGCACCGATCCGCCCGGCACCTGCGTCGACACAGGTTCCGGGACGAGGCCAAGGTCTCCGGGGCGTTGCACCGCGCCACCCTAGCGCGGAGCCGGTGCCGACGGCGGGGATGACGACGGCTGGAGCGCGCGATCCCGGAGGACCGCGCGCTCCCGCCTACCCGACCCGTCAGCCCGCCGGGCAGGCGACGTCGCGCCGGGGCAGCTTGCCCTCGACCAGGTAGGTCGTCCCGATGTTCAGGGCGCACGCGTTGTCGCCGAGCGCGTAGACGCCGTGGCCGCTGCCGTCGACGGTCACCAGCCGGGACCGGTCGCCGAACTTCTCGTGCAGCCGCCGGCCACCGGCCAGCGGGGTGACCGGGTCACGGCGGTTCTGCAGGATCAGCACGTTGCGCGGGCCCTCGGCGGAGATCTGCACCGGCGGCTCGACGGGCTCGGACCAGTAGGCGCAGGGCAGGATGTTGGCCGACGCGGCGCCGAACAACTGGAACTTCTCGCGGTCCTCGGCCACTGCCCGGCGGTACGACCTCACGTCCTCGGGCCACTCGCTGTCGTTGCAGGTCGACGCGGCGAACACCGACAGGGCGTTGGAGAGCGGCGACGCCTCGTCTCCGGCGGCGGCGGCGCCGTCGGACAGGACACCGTCGAGGAGGTTGCTGTCCAACAGGCTGCGCGCGGCAGCGGCGTCACCGTCCCGCAGTGACTGCCAGGTCTGCGCCGTACGGCCGTAGCTCAGCGGGCTGTAGAGCCCACCGAAGACGACCTGCCGGAACAGAGCGCCGTTGACCCCCAGCACCGGGTTGCGGTCGAGCTCCTCGGCGGTCTCGAAGTACGTGGCGCGCACCTGCGCGGGCGTCCTGCCCAGCCCGTAGGCGGTATCCCGCTTGGCCGCCCACTTGGCGAAGTCGGGGAACGTCTGCTCCATCCCCTGGGCGAACCTGCGCAGGCCCTCCTGGTTCAGGTGCGTGTCGCCCACGTTGCTGTCGAGCACCACCCGGTCGGCAGTCTCGGGGAACATCGACGCGTACGCGGCGCCCAGCGCGGAACCGTACGAGTAGCCGAGGTAGCTGGCCTTCTCCTCGCCCAGCGCCGCGCGGATGCTGTCCAGGTCGCGAGCCATGTTGGCCGTCGAGACGTGGCGGAGCAGCCCGTTCTCGTCGTGGGCGGCGCACTGCTCGGCCGCGGCCTTGACGACCTTCGCGTGCTTGACGACCGCGGCGTCGTCGACCGCATACGGCGGGACGTTGCTGAAGTAGCCGCCGCCTGCGGTGAACCCGCAGTCGATACGGGTCGAGTGGCCCACCCCGCGGGTGTCCATGCCGATCAGGTCGTAGGCGTCCAGCACGCTGTCGGGCAGGCCACGCGACATCAGGAGCGTGGACTGCGTGAGCCCGGATCCGCCCGGCCCGCCGGGGTTGAGCAGGAGCACCCCGCGGCGCTCGGCCGGGTTGTCGCTGGCCAGCCGGGAGAGCTGGAGCGCTATCTGCTCGCCGTCGGGGTCTGCGTAGTCCAGCGGCACGGTCACCTTGGCGCAGGTCAGGACGTAGGGAGCCGCCTCGGCCGCGACGTCGGCAGGACACTCGCCCCACTCGACCTGCGCCGCGGGCGCGTCGTCAGGTTCGGCGCCGTCCGGCCGGACGGCGGCCGCGGCGGCGGGCACCGCGAGCGCACCGGCCAGTGCCACGGCCAGCAGGGCAACACCCCCGCCGCGCGCTCGTCGTGGTCGGACGCGCTGCTGCGCGTCGTCGGACGTGCCCTGGGACGGCGCACCGGTCGGGTCCGGATGTGGGGAGCTGACGTGGTTTCGTCTCATGTACCCACCCTCGGCCGATACGCGCGCGCCGGTAAGTGTCGCCGATCACGACATCTCCCGGAGGAATGCCCGGTCGACGCATGACAGATGTCACTCCCGCCGCAGCACCGGCTCCAGGGCCGTCAGCACTGCCGGGTCCTCGATTGTCGACGGCACGGCCGGGTGCTCGCCGTCGGCCAGCTGGCGCATGGTGCGCCGCAGGATCTTGCCCGAGCGGGTCTTCGGCAGCCCAGCGACGATCTCGACGTCCTTGAACGCAGCGACCGGGCCGATCTGGTCACGCACCGCGGCGACGAGCTCCGCCGCGACGCCCTCTGGGTCGGCGCCCGCCTTGAGGACCACGAGCCCGCGCGGCACCTGGCCCTTGAGGGCGTCGGCGGCGCCGATCACCGCGCACTCCGCCACGGCGGGATGGGCCGCGAGCACCCCCTCGATCGCCCCGGTGGACAACCGGTGCCCGGCCACGTTGATGACGTCGTCGGTGCGACCCATGACATAGACGTACCCGTCGTCGTCGATGTAGCCGCCGTCGCCCGAGAGGTAGTAGCCGTCGTAGGCGGCGAGGTACGACGCCACGTAGCGGGCGTCGTCGCGCCACAGCGTCTGCAGGGTGCCCGGCGGGAGCGGCAGCTTGATCGCGAGGCTGCCCTCCTGCCCGGGCCCCGCGACCGTGCCGTCGGGCAGCAGCACCTGCACGTCAAAACCGGGCACCGGGACCGACGGCGACCCGGGCCGGGTGGGCATCGGGTCCAGCCCGCGCAGGTTGGCGACGACCGCCCAGCCGGTCTCCGTCTGCCACCAGTGGTCGATCACCGGCACGCCGAGGATGCCGCCCGCCCACTCGTACGTGCCGGGGTCGAGCCGCTCCCCCGCGAGGAACAGGTGCCGCAGGGAGGAGAGGTCGTGGCTCGCCACGAGGATTCCCTCCGGGTCCTCCTTCTTGATCGCCCGGATCGCCGTCGGTGCGGTGAACAGGGCCTCGACGCCGTGCTCGGCGACGACCCGCCAGAACGCCCCGGCGTCGGGCGTGCCGACGGGCTTGCCCTCGTACAGCACGGTCGTGGCGCCCGCGATCAGCGGCCCGTAGACGATGTACGAGTGGCCGACCACCCAGCCGACGTCGGACGCCGTCCACCAGACCTGGCCGGCACTGATGTCATACACGTTGCGCATCGACCAGGCCAGCGCGACGGCGTGGCCGCCGTTGTCGCGCAGGATGCCCTTGGGCTTCCCCGTCGTGCCCGACGTGTACAGGATGTAGAGCGGATCCGTCGCCGCGACCTCCGCGCACGGCGCGGGGTTGGTCCGGCCGGCGTGCATGGCGGTGACCCAGTCCAGGTCCCGTCCCTCGACGAGCGTCGCGGTGGCCTGCGGCCGCTGCAGCACCACGCACGACGACGGCTCGTGGTCGGCCAGCTCCAGGGCCCGGTCGAGCAGCGGCTTGTACTCCACGACCCTGGTGGGTTCGATGCCGCACGACGCCGAGACCACGACCTTCGGCTGCGCGTCGTCGATCCGCAGGGCCAGCTCGTTCGCGGCGAACCCGCCGAACACCACGGAGTGCACGGCGCCCAGCCGCGCGCAGGCGAGCATGGCGACGACGGCCTCCGGCACCATCGGCATGTAGATCACCACGCGGTCACCCTGCTCGACGCCGAGGTCGCGCAGGGCACCGGCGAACGCCGCGACGTCCTGCAGCAGCGTCGCGTAGGTGACCGTCCGGGAGGTCTCCGTGACCGGGCTGTCGTAGATCAGCGCGGCCTGGTCGCCGCGCCCCGCGATGACGTGCCGGTCCAGCGCGTTGTAGCAGGTGTTCAGCCTGCCGTCGGGGAACCAGCGGTAGAACGGCGGGCTGTCGGCGTCGAGCACGCGGGTGGGCCTGCGGAACCACGAGACCAGGGCTGCCTGCTCGCCCCAGAACCCCTCGGGGTCGGCGAGGCTGCGTCGGTGGACGTCCGCGTAGTCGGCCATGTGGTGCCCTTCGCTCCGGCTGTCGGACCTCGGTGTCCGCGCCGCTGCCAGTGTGCCCCGGACGTGCGGCGTCGTCGACCCGCGGCAGACCGATGTCAGAGAAGCTGTCCGAGCTCCTCCGCATGCTCCGCGGTCCAGGCCGCCTGGCGCCGCACGTCGTCCGGAACGCCCAGCTCGACGAGCCGGACCATGGCGGGTTCACCGGCCCGCGCACCGGCTTCGATGCCGTCGGCGCACCGACGCTGCCACCAGAGCGTGGTCGGCACGAGATCCGATCGGTCCAGCGATCCGTAGGCCTGGCACACCACCAGGAGCGCCCGTGCCGCGCGGCCGACCTCGGTCCCCGGCCCCAGCGGGACGACCTGCCAGACCAGGTGCGCCACGTCCTCGATCCGCCGGCCCGGCCCCGCGAGGTCCCAGTCGATGAACGCGACCGGCCTGATCCCGCTCGCCCCCTGCCGGAACACTGTGTTGCGAGGGTCGATGTCGTGGTGACACACCACCTCAGAGTCGCCGGCGAGCGAGGTGCCGGCCGTCAGATCGTGCAGCTCGCGCACCAGGCGCGCGAGCGCGGCCAAGCAGGACGGGTCCGACGCCGCCCGCCGCACGGCGTCGTCCGCCCCGCTGAGACCGTCCAGGTAGCTGAGCACCTCCGTCGCGGGCGCCTCGACCCGCAGGAGCCGGGGTGCGCCGCTCCAGCCGCGCTGCTCGAGAAACCGCAGCAGCTCGTGCACGTACTCGTGCCGCTCCGCCATCGACCGATGCACCTCGTCGCCCCGCCGGGTCACGGTCGAGACGAACCCTCCGGACAGGACCTCTTCGTCGTCGTGCTGCACTGCCCAAGTCTCTCGCGGTCAGCCGATGGCGCCCGGTGCCCGACCGACGAACCACGCCCAGGACGGCACGGCGCGCCGGTATCGGCGACGCCCTCAGACGGCGCGAACGAAGACGCGCGCGACCCCAGGAGAGCTGCCGACGATGTACGCCCGGCTACCGCCCACCGCATCGGTCGCCCCGAGGTAGGTGTAGTCCTCCCCCGGCTGGTAGCGGGCCGGCCCTGCTCCGCCCGCGCCCGGGCCGAACTCGACGGCGCTACCACCCACGCGGTAACGCGCGGTACCCGAGTCGAGCCGCACGACGCCGTCGGAGATCTCCGCCGCGCCCTCGAACGTACCGCCGGCGCGAAACGCGAGCTCGAGCGCCCACGGCAGCCCTGGCCCGTCGGTGGTGATCTCGAGCTCGACGCCGTCAGCGGTCGGCCGCGCGGCGATCCGCGTGCGCAGCACCACGGTCTCGGTCCGCCGGTCCGCGAAGGACATCGCCGCGGAGAACCGGCTCTCGTCGGCCAGGTCGTATGCGCCGTCGGCTCGCCGGTCACCTTCCGCGAGCGGCTGGTAGTAGCTCCCCTCCAGCCGCTCGACGAGCACCACAGCGGAGCCGTCGTGCTCGATCTCCGCCGCGCGGAACGGGCCGAGCCCGAAGAAGTCGCGGGACAGGCGCACCGAGTCGAGGACCACCTCCCCCGCGAACAGCCGCAGGAAGGTCGGGTTGTTCGCCAGCCCCGAGCGGATACGCCGCTGGCGGGGGTAGTCCGACCCGCCGTAGAGCACCAGCGTCCGCGCCGGGTTCGCGTCCACGAGGAGCCGCGACGCCGCCCACTCCGCACGGCGCGTCGGAGCAGGCGGTTCGGCGTCGGGAAGAGGTTCCGCGAGGCGCGGGTCGAGCAGCAGCTCGGTGAGCACCGTCTGGGGTTCGATGATGCCCTGCGCGGCGGCATGCTCCGCCGCCCAGGCGAGATCGCCGCGTGCGCGCTCGATCGCGAACCGCCGGTACGCCACCAGGTACGGCGCGAGCGGGAACAGCTCGCCGCGCTGGTCCTGGCGCCGCGAGTGCACCGTCTCGACGGTGCCGTCAGGGAGGATCAGCCCGAGCGTGGCCTCGAGGTTGCGCACCACCACGTCGTGCAGGTCCGGGCGGTCGAAGACGTCTCCGATCAGGGCGAGCGACGGGTTCGACACGAACACCGCGTAGACCGCGCTGCGCTCCGAGTACATCCCGTCGCTCTGCAGGTCGATCCCCTCGGCGAGCCAGAGCTCGGCCCGAGCACGGACTGCCGGGTCCGCGCGACGCCGGTGCAGCCTCGCGAGTACCGCCGTGAGCTCCCACCGGTGGTTGGGCGTGTGCACCCCGCCGGCGACCATGGCGGGCGCCGCCGCATCGGCGATCACGCCGAGCAGCTCGTCGAGCGGCGCCAGCGCAGGCGTGGCGGCGCGGCGGATCAGCTCGAGCGTGTCGCACACGTCGTTGATCGCGAAGCCGGTGTCCGGCGGCGACTCGATGTTGTCCCCGCCGACGAACAGGCCGGCCGCCCCCTGCATACCCGCGAGCGCCTCCGCGTGCGCGACGGCACGCGAGACGAGCGCGGCGTCCCCGGTGTGGCGCCCGCCGTCGGCGAGGTACGCGGCGACGAGCAGCTTGATGCGCTGCATCGTGGCGCGGTACAGCCCGATGTGCCCCGGATCGACGTCGGCCGACGCCGTGGCGAGCGCTCCGTCCACCGCCGCGTCCGCTGCCTCGATCACCGCACGGCGAAACGCCTCGTCCACCTCGGTCATGCGTGTTCCCTTCTCAACCTGAGCGTCAGCACCTCGAACGGGCGCAGCACGATGCCCGCGCCGTCGCCCCCGCCGTCGACCACGGCCGCAGTCCCGTCGGGGAGCGGCGTCTCGACGAGGTCGCACTCGCGCACCTCGGCGACCGCGAAGTCGGCATGCAGCGTCGCGCGGGTGCGCGCACCGCGGCTCTCGTAGACCCGCACGACCAGGTCGCCGGAGCGGTCGTCGGCGAGCTTGACCGCCGAGACGACGGCGGAGGTCGGCGCACCGTCGACGCCGGCGACCGTGACGACGGGGACCGGCGCAGCGGCACCCGTGATCCGGCGCAGCGGGGCGCCGAGAACGGCTCCCGCGCGCAGCGCCTCGTCGGTCGTCGGGGCCGGCGCGAGCACCGTGGTGAAGGCGTGCTTTCCCTGGTCGGCCTCCGGATCGGGGAAGGTCGGCGCGCGCAGGAGCGACTGCCGCACTGTGGTGACGACCCTGCCGTCCACGCTGTCGCGCGTGACGTCGTGCCCGTAGACGCCGTCGTTGGCCACGGCGACGCCGAAGCCGGGCTCGCCCACGTGCACCCACCGGTGCGCGCACACCTCGTAGCGTGCGGCGTCCCACGACGTGTTGGCGTGCAGCGGGCGGCGCACGTACCCGAACTGCGTCTCGTACGCGGCGTCCTGCGCGTGGACGTCGAGCGGGAACGCGAGCTTGAGCATGCGGCGGCGCTCGTGCCAGTCGACCTCCGTGCGGATGTGCACAGCGGAGTCGACGACCGTCACCGTCTGCGTCAGGCTGCTGCTGCCGAACGCCCGCTCGATGCGCACGCTGCCGTCGTCGTGCAGGGTCACCGTGCCGTCGACGAGGTCGACGGCGTTCGCGCGGTAGGACCGGTCGAGGTCCCACGCGTCCCACCTGGCCGGGGCGTCCACGTGCAGCTGCGGCAGGTTCGCCGCCATGCCCGGCGGTACGAGGTCGCGTCCGGACGCGAGGTCGACCACGTGTGCGATCAGGCCGTTCGCGGTGATCACTACCCGCAGACCGGGTGAGGTCAGCTCGACGCCGCCGTCCGGCAGCACGACTGCAGCCACAGCCGCAGCCGCAGCGACGTCCGTTGCCCCGCCGAACGCGGGAACGCCCGAAGCCGCGAACGGCGCCGCGTTGACCGCGAGACTGCGCGTCCCCTCGCCCGCGAGCGCACGCAGCGCGCCGTCGACGAGCCCTTCCAGCCGCTCGGTGACGCGCTCGTGCGAGGCCTCTGCCTCCCGGTGCACCCACGCGATGGCGGTGCCGGGCAGGATGTCGTGGAACTGCAGCAGCAGCACCTCCTGCCACAGCTCGTCGAGCTCGTCGTACGGATACGGCGCACCCGTGCGCACGGCGGCGCTCGCCGACCAGAGCTCGGCCTCCACGAGCAGCTGCTCGTTGCGCCGGTTGCCTCGCTTGGTCCGTGCCTGCGAGGTGTAGATGCCTCGATGGAACTCGAGGTACATCTCGCCCGACCAGACGGGCGGGCTCGCGTACTCGCGCTCGATGGTGCCGAACAGTACGTCGGCGGTGCCGAACCGGACCCGCGGCGAGCCCTCGAGGTCGGCCTGCAGGCGCGCGTCCCACATCATCTCGCGCGTCGGTCCCCCGCCGCCGTCGCCGTACCCGAACGGCATGAGCGAGTGCGAGGCACCGGCGTGGTCGGCGAAGTTGCGCACGCTGCGGGCGAGCTCGGTGGGCCGCATGTCGCCGCTGTAGGTGTTGTTCGGCGGGAAGTGCGTGAGGATGCGCGTGCCGTCGATACCTTCCCAGAGGAACGTGTGGTGCGGCATCGGGTTGCTGTCGTTCCAGCACATCTTCTGCGTGAAGAACCAGCGCAGCCCCGCCTTGCGCAGCAGCTGCGGCAGCGCGCCCGGGTAGCCGAACGAGTCCGGCAGCCAGCCGACGTCGCTGCGCGCGCCGAACTCGCGCTCGAAGAAGCGCGTCCCCTGCAGCAGCTGGCGCGCCAGCGACTCCCCCGACGGCATGTTGACGTCTGACTCGACCCACATGTTGCCGACCGGGACGATGCGGCCCTCCGCGACGCGCTGCTTCACCCGGGTGTACAGCTCGGGCTCCTGGCGCTTGAGCCAGGCGAAGTGCTGTGCCGACGAGCTCGTGAAGACGGCGTCGGGGTCACGGTCCATCAGGTCGACGACGTTCGCGAAGGTCCGGGTGACCTTCCGTACGGTCTCCCGGCTGGGCCACAGCCAGGCCGAGTCGATGTGCGCGTGGCCGGTCGCGACGATGCGGTGCGCCGACGCGGCGGCCGGCGAGGCGAGCAGGGGGGCGAGCACCTCCCGCGCGGCGGGCGCCGCTGCTGCGGGGTCGCCCGGGTCGAGCTCGTCGAGCGCGTGGTCCAGGCCCGCCAGCAGTGCGGCCCGGCGCGGCTCGTGCTCGCTCAGCTCCAGCGCGAGGCCGCGCAGCACGGTCACCTCGCGGATCAGGCGTTCGACCTCGGTGTCGACCCGCCGGATCTCGAGCCGCCCCAGCCGGTACAGCGGCGCGTCGGGCGCACTTCCCGGGTCGCCGAGCGGCGTCGGCGCGTAGGCCCGTGCGCCCTTGAAGTCGTCGCCGCCCGACAGGTCCGGGTTGGCGGCGGCCTCGACGAGGAAGGCGAACGGCTCGCCGGGACCCGCCTCGAGCGGCACGTGATGGTTGCGGGGTTCGAGGCCCTTCACCACGCGCCCGGCAGGAGTGCGCACCAGCCCTTCGCACTGGAACCCCGGTTTCGCGCCGTCGAACCCGAGGTCGAGGGAGAGCTCGACGCGGTGCCTGTCGTCGGGAGCCCAGTCCGCCGGTACCCGTCCGGACGCCTGGAACCAGGTGGTGCCCCAGGGTCGCCCCCACTCGAAGGCGGGGGCGACCGGCGCGAACGTCGCGGGATCAGGCACGTCGGCGAACGCGACGGGTTCGCCCGCGCCGCCCGGCTCGCCCGGCACGGTCCATGCCGCGACGTCGAGCGGCACGGACCCGGCGATGACGGCGTCGGCCAGGTACTCGCCGAGCCACCGGTCGACCCTTCCCAGGATCGAGGACACCTGTACGTGCACTGCTCAGTCCTTGAGTCCGGCGTTGATGTTCGACGAGGTGATGTACTTCTGGAACACGAGGTAGAGCAGCACGAGCGGGATCATCGACAGCACCGAGGCCGCCAGCAGCACGCTCCAGTTGATGTTCTCGGCGCCGACGAGCGCACGCAGGGCGATCTGCAGGGTGAACTGGTCGGGATCGCCCAGGATGATGAGCGGCAGGATGTAGTCGTTCCAGCGCCAGTGGAACGACACGATCGCGAGCGTGAGCATGATGGGCCGCGCCAGCGGCAGCATGATGCCAAGGAAGATGCGGTACTCGCTCGCGCCGTCGATGCGCGCGGCATCCAGGAGCTCGTCGGGGATCGTCAGGAAGAACTGGCGGAACATGAACACACCGGTCGGGGTGAGTACCGACGGCATGATGACGCCCAGCAGCGAGTTGTACATGCCGAGGTCGCGCACGACGATGAACAGCGGGTTGAGGATCACCTCGCCCGGCAGCATGGTCATCGACAGGATGCACAGGCCGAGGACGTTGAGCCACGGGTTCTTGTACTTGGCGAGTGCATAACCCGTCGACGCGCACAGGAACACCGTGATGGCCGTCGACACGGTCGCCACGACGAGCGTGTTGCTGAAGTAGCGCAGGAAGTCGACGCGTTCGAAGGCGTCCTCGTATCCCGCGAGCGTCCATTCGCGCGGGAAGAACGACAGCGGGTAGGTGAACAGCTCTCCGCCCGGCTTGAACGACGACAGCAGGAACCACAGCAGGGGGAACGCCATGAGTACGGCGATGACCCACAGCATCGTGGTCGGAAAGATGCTGCGGCGGATCTCGCCGAGCTGGCGCCGTCCCGGCTTCGCGTACTTCTTCGGAGCCACCGTGGGCGTGTCCGTCGTCACCATGCGTTGTTCCTCTTGCTGATACGGAGCTGGATGATCGCGATGACCATGAGGATGACCAGCAGGACCATCGAAGCCGCGGCCGCATATCCGACGAGCGAGCGTTCGAACCCGGTCTCGTAGATGTACTGCACGACCAGGCGGTTCTGGGTGCCGGGCCCACCGCCGTTGAGTGCCTGGATCATCGCGAACTCCTTCATCGAGCCGAGCGACGAGAGCAGGATGACGAGCACGGAGGTCGGAGCGATGGACGGCAGCGTGATGTACCAGAACCGCTCCCAGCCGTTCGCGCCGTCGAGCTCCGCGGCCTCGTAGTACGACTGCGGCACGTTGCTGATCGCCGCGATGAACAGCAGCATGTTGAAGGCGGCGCCGCCCCACGCGGACGCGAGCACCGCGACGAACAGCGACAGGTCGGCGTTGCTCGCCCAGGGCACCGCCTCGCCGCCCAGCAGCTGGATGATGTAGTTGACGAACCCGAAGCTCTCGCCGAACATCCACCGCCAGATGACACCGGCGATGATCGGCGACACGAGCCACGGCATGAAGAAGATGATGCGGGCCGGCGTCTTGCCCCGTGCGCCCTTCGAGGTGAGGGCCACCGCCATGGCGAGCGCCAGGCAGTAGCCGACCGGCACCGAGAACACGGCGTACACGAACGTGCGCCCGAGCGACTGGTAGAACTCGCTGTCCTGGAACAGCTCGAGGTAGTTGGCGAGCCCGACGAACTCGAGATCTCCCCACCCGCGGTAGTCGGTGAGCGAGTACGACAGGCCGAGCACGCCTGGCCACAGGAAGAACAGCGCGAACAGCACGGCTGTGCCGACCGTGAAGATGAAGGGCGCGAGGAGGTAGCGGCTGTGTCGGCGACGCCGGACGCGCCGCCCGTCCTCCTCCGCCACGCGGGCGGCGGAGGAGGAGGACGAACCCGAGGTGGTGAGAGTCATGGGGAGCCTTTTTCGTGCGTCGCGATCAGTCGGCCATCTGCTCGGTCGAGGCCTTGTTGATGTTCTCCACGGTCTGCTCGAGCGTCTGCTCGTCGTTGATGAGCTTGACGGTCTCGTCGAAGAGGGGCTCGGAGTCGATCGCCTTGCCCTCGTAGCCGTTCAGCACGCCGTCGGTCGTCTGGACCGCCGAGATCGCCGGGGACTCGGCGATCTCACCGTTGTACAGGTCGAACGCGTACGCGTCGTCCTTGTAGCTGACGTCGAGACCGTCCAGCACGGGCAGGCATCCCGAGATCTCGCAGTACTCGCGGTAGTTCTCCTCCGAGTACAGCCACTTGATGAAGGCGAGGGTCTCCTCCTCGACGCCTGTACCGTC
Source organism: Promicromonospora sp. NPDC023805 (assembly GCF_040639635.1). NCBI lineage: Bacteria > Bacillati > Actinomycetota > Actinomycetes > Micrococcales > Promicromonosporaceae > Promicromonospora > Promicromonospora sp. NPDC023805. Next base: position 35,764 of record NZ_JBFAAH010000004.1, read on the forward strand.
GAACGCCACGAGCCACGACGCCGCACCGTAGTTGGTAGCGCGCACCGGCTGCTGCGGCAGCGGCACGGAGACCCACTCGAAGTCCGTGATGGTCTCCTGGAAGTCGGCGATCTGCCAGACACCCGACATGTAGCCCGCGACGCGACCCGACTTGAACGTCGCGCTCGGGTCGTCGGCGGCGCCCCACACGGCCTGCGGCATGACGCCGTCCTCGTGCAGCTTCTTGAAGTACCCGAGCGCCTCGGCGCCCTTCTCGTCGAGCGCCCAGGTGCCGTCGGGCTGCTCGGTGACGCCTTCGCTGCCGAACTCGAACATGAAGGCGCGCAGGCGGTGCGCTGAGCCGTCCATGACGGCGCCGTACTCCGCGTCGGTCTTCTCGACGACCTCGCTCGACTTCTCGACGTACTCGTCCCACGTCCACTGCTCTTCGAGCGTCGTCGGGTACTCGACGCCTGCCTCGTCCCACAGCGACTTGTTGAGGAACATGCCGACGGCGGTGAGGGTGGTCGGCAGCGCCTTGACCTTGTCGTCGGCGGGGTCGGCGACCGCGAGCGTGTCGATGACACCGACCTCGTCGAAGACGTCGGTCAGGTCGAGCAGGCGCTCCGTCCAGGCCGGGTCGGTCGACGGCGACGCCGCCAGGGCCGGCAGGTCGTTCGCCTGCGCTGACGTGCGCAGACGCGTACGCAGGTCGTCGTTCGGCACCTCGACGACCTCGACGCGCACGCCGGTCTCCTCGAAGTACTTCTCCGCCAGCTGGGCGTAGCCGCCACCCTGGTTGACGTCGCCCGACTGCATGAGCTGGAGCACTACCTCGTCATCGGAGCCACCCCCACCGCTCGAGCACGATGCGAGCACGAGTGCGCCGATCGTGATCGACGCGGTCGCGAGCGAGCGGGTCAGGTACTGACGCTTCATTGTGTCTCCTCGTCGGCGCTCAACCCTGAGCGCCTGTGCTGTGTAGCCGGGTGGATGCTGTGCTGCCGGTGGATCGCTGAAGGCCGTTTGATCTTATGTCTTGACATATTCTTGTGTGTACACGCTAGCCCCGTACCCGCGCATTGGGCAAGCGTTTACCGAGAAACTCGTGCACCCGGGCGTCGTACCGGCGCCACGCGCCGGCGCACACCGCGGCCACCAAAGCTCGACGAACGTGCAAGTCCCGTGGTCACGCAAACATATGCCGAGTATGAAGCCGCTACGAGCACCACGCCGACTCTTCAGCACCGGCCTGGCCGGTGTGCTGCTGCTGAGCGCATGCGCCGCCCAGGGCGGTCCCGCCGACTCCGCGCCGGACGACAGCAGGTCGGGCGACGCGCCGACCGCGACCGCGCCGCCTGCCCCGGCGGCGTCGGGCCAGGTCACGGCCATCACCACCGTCCTCCAGGAGGGTGACGGCCCGCCCGAGCTCTGCCTGGGCGGCGTGGCCGAGTCGTACCCGCCCCAGTGCGGCGGTCCGGAGATCGCCGGCTGGGACTGGGACGCCGTCGAGGCCGAGTCCGCGCACGGCACCACGTGGGGTCGCTACACAGTGGAGGGCACCTGGGACGGCACGACCTTCCATCTCACCGAGGCCGCCGCGGCCCCGGCCGCGCAGCCCGTACTCCCCGACGACCCCCGGCTTGACCCGGACAACGCCGGGGCGGCCGAACCAGGCACGCCGGAGTCCGAAGCCCCCGAGCTGCAGTACGAGGTGTTCGACCACCTCGGCGGCCTCAGCGGCTCGTTCGAGAACGGCTACGTCTGGGTGACCGTCGTCTACGACGACGGCAGCATCCAGCGCTACGCCGACGACAGGTACGGCGCCGACACGGTGGCCGTGCAGTCGGCGCTGCGCGATATCGGGTAGTTCCGCCCGCCGGGCGACCTCAGACCACAGGCACGACGCGGAGATCGACGGTGAGCGTCCCGGAGAAGCTGATCGTGAGGATTCGGTGGGTGCGATTACCCAGGTACGACCTGTCCATCGGCGCGTATCTCGCTTCGCGATCCACACCCCAGTCGATGACGAAGCGCATGCCACCGCGGGTGACGGTGAGGCCTCGAGCGACAGTGATCGTCTCTTGTCCGTAGGGCGCCGACGTGCCGTTCGCGAACGCCACCTGGTCTCCGGTGCCGATGATGAGGGGGATGCGTTCGCGGGACGCTCCCGGGGTGGTCAGCACACGCCTGATCCCATCGGCACGGTGCGTCACGTCGGTGCGCACGGCGGCGTCGGCCGTCACGTATCTCGTGGTGAACACTCCCTCGTAACCCGTCAGCGCGTCCGCGGAGATGACGGCTCCGGTGGCACTCGACCCGACGTGGTGCGTCGCGGTCACCGGCCCACGTGAAGAGGCCGTACCCACGCTGTCAGCGACAGTCGTCCAGTCATCAGGGCCTGTGCTGTTGACCGTCAGCGCGAGCATGCCCGCGACGGGGTGCCAGAACGCGTTAGTCCCCATCCGCTGGAGCGTGTTCGGCCGTACTCCGTAGACAGCGGCGGTGTAGTAACCCGGACGTCGGACGAACACGTACTGCTGGTCGAGCGTGCCTCTGCGAAGTTCGGTGAAGGTGCTCTCCTGCAGATAGCGCAGTGCGGCGACTCGAGCGTCTCGCTGGTTCCCGGCGATCCCGAGGGGAGCCTGCGGGACATGCATGTGCAGGCGCGGGGAGGAGTCCATCTTCCGTCTCGGCGACACCGGCGCGCTCGATGTCCGCCAGGCGTCGCGTGCCCGCGTCTTCTCCTCGGAGCTGGCGAAGAACGCACCCAGTGCGGGCACCTGCGGCAGCAGGGTGCGAGCGAGCGCGCTCCGGTCAAGGTCATCCTCGCGTGTGGTCACGAAGGTCGCGATGATGTTGCGGGCGCTCGTCGCGGAGAGGATGAACCCCTCGTTGCGTCCTGGTTCCATGACCACTACATAGCCCCACCACGCGGCGAACCGCTCTGCGAGCTGGACGATTGCCGGATCCGGCAGTCGCTTGTACAGCGCACCGAGGTCGGACAGCATGACCTCGAAGTTGTACCCGGCGTCGGGGGCGAGCGGCTCATGGAAGAACCCGGCAGGCGCTTGACCCTCCCGGAGGATGATCTGCAGGCGGTCCGGCACCGCTGCGCTGACGGCCGGTTCGCCGAGGACGTGCGCGGCTTCGACCACACCGGAGAGTCCCCCGACCACCTGGTTGACCAGCTGCACAGGTCGGTTCCAGTGCGCCCGCGAAGTGTCGACAAGCCATGCGGAGCTCTTGCGAATGGCATCGCGGATCTGCAGACGGCGGTCGTAGAGATCGCCTGCGGCGCGAAGGTCCCGGAGCACCGCGGAGAGCGCGACGGTCCCGAAGCCGGTCGGAGACAGGTGGTGCTCGGTGGGCGAGTACTCCGGGTAGGACCCGTCAGCATGCTGCAGCGAGAGGTAGTAGCCGAGTGCTGCGTCCAGACGCCCCAGCAGAGCGGGGTCACGGTAGTACGGATTCCAGGGCCGGTCGTTGGCGTAGAACCACGACAGCGTGGCGACATGCTCCATGATCCGCGCGTTGTACGGCTGATTCGGACTGCGTTGCCAGCCGTCCTCCATCCACCCGTAGTTCGGATCGACGTCTCGGACGCTGTTGGCGAGCGGAGCGACGATCATCAGATACGCCGCGAGGACCTGCTCGTCGGGGGCGAACTGACTGCGTACGGGCTGCCCAGCCCGGAGCGGTGCGACCAGCGGCAGCACAGTGCCGTCCGAGGTCGCCGTCGCCGGCGACGCTCCGGCGTTCCCGATGGCAAGCAGCGCTGCTGCGGCGCCTGCCCCCACCAAGAGGTTTCGCCGGCTGAGCGCCGGCAGCAACTGCGGACGTTCCTCGTCCTCATGCATCATCTCGACTCCTTTGTCTCGTGACTGGATTGGTTCGTTCAGCGGTGGCGCCCGGTCCGTACCGGAGCTGAGGCCGCGCTCAGGTCACCCCTTGATCCCTGTCTGCGCCAGGCCTTGCACGAACTGCTTCTGCGCGACGAGGAACACCACGAGGATCGGAAGGACTGTCAGTGATGCGGCGCCCAGCTGCGCGTTCCACATCTGCTCTCCGTAGAAGTCCTGGTATCGGGTGATCGCGAGCCCGAGCGTGAAGTTCTCGGGAGTGCGCAGGAAGATGAGCGCTTCGAAATACATGTTGAAGCTCCGCAAGAACGCCATGATCCCGACCGCGGCGATCGCCGGCTTCGCGAGGGGCAGTGCGATGCGGAAGAAGACACCCGCTCGGCTCACCCCGTCGAGCCGGGCCGCTTCCTCGTACTCCTTCGGAAAGGAGAGGAAGTGCTGCCGGAAGATGAAGACGGACACCACCGACGTCGGCCCGAAGATCGGCAGGATGATCAGCGGCCAGTGGGTGTCGTTGAGGCCCATCGCGTTGACCGCCGTGAAGACCGGGATGATCGTCACCTCGGTGGGCACCATCATCGCCGCGAGCATGAGCGTGAACGCTGCGTTGCGGAGCGGGAAGCGGATGCGCGCGAACGCGTAGCCCGCCATCGCGGAGAGCAGGATCGACGACGCCGTGACGATGGTCGCGATGTACATCGAGTTGCCGTACTGCTGGAGGAACGGCTGCGCGGTGAACACCTGCGCGAAACCGTCCAGCGTCCAGTCCCGGGGAAGCAGGCTCGGCGGCTGGAGGAAGATCTCGTTCGCGGGCTTGAACGACGAGAAGAACATCCACAACGTGGGGTACAGAAAGGGCAGAGAGACCACCACGAGCAGCCCGTAGAGCGAGATCGTGGCGACTCGCGAACGATGCCGATTCGCTAGCGATGTGTCAGACCTCATCGTGCACCCACTTTCGGCGCGTGGACCACTGCAGCATCGTCAGGGCCAGGATGACGGCGAAGAGCACCACCCCGACCGCACTGGCGTACCCGAACTGCTGGCTGATGAAGGCCGTGCGGTACAGGAAGAACGGCAAGACGTTTGTCGCGTTCCCCGGCCCCCCGCCGGTCAGGAGCTGCACGGGCGCGAACACCTCGAGCGAGCCGATGGTCGTCAGGATCCCGGTCAGCAGGATCGTCGGCGCGATCATCGGGACGGTGATCGACCAGAACGATCTCCACGGCGTCGCGCCGTCCAGCTGCGCGGCCTCCCGGAGCTCTTCCGGGACGCCCTGCAGCGCTGCGAGGAAGAGCACCATGTTCATCCCGACTCCCTTGAACACCTGCACCACCACGAGCGAGATCAGCGCGGTGGAGGGGTCAGCGAGCCAGTTCGGTCCGTCGATCCCGAGAAGGCGGAGGGCGCCGTTGATTCCTCCGTCAGGCGCGAGAAGGAAGCCCCAGGTCACGGACCACGCGACGACGGACACCACGACGGGCGAGAAGAAGATGGTGCGAAACCCCGTCATGCCTCTCATCCGCCTGTTGAGGAGGACGGCGAGGCTGATCGCGATCACGAGGTTCAGCACGAGCACGCCCGCGCTGAAGAGCAGGCTCGCGAGGATCGACGCGGAGAACGTCGGATCGGCGGCCAGGCGGGAGTAGTTGTCGAGTCCGATGAACTCCAACTCGCCGGTGAGCGGCCGCCATTCGTTGAAGCTGTACCAGATGACGAAGATGAAGGGGACGACCCCCAGGACGATGACGCCCAGGACCTGGGGCGCGACGAAGGCCACGCCGAGCCAACTGTTTCCGTCCGAACGGGACCGTCGGCGGCTCCGTACGGCTCTTCTGTCGTCCACCTCGGAGGTGCGTGCGGTCATTCGGGTCAGCCCTTGAGCGTCGGCGAGATCTGCTCGCAGATGCCGGTGACGGCGGTCTCCACGTCGTCGCCCGCCCACACGGGATCGAGGCCGGCACGGACCAGGTCGGTGAACTGCGAGAGCACCGCGTGCTGCGGCTTCACCTGCGCCTCAGGGACCACGTCGATGATGGCCGTCTGGATCTCCTCGGGCGAGAGCTTCGGCGCGGCCTGGGAGAGCGTCTCCACGTCGAGGAGCGACGCGCGGGGCGGAGGGAAGAACTGCGCGAGGAGCTCGGCGTTCGTCGGGTTCGTCAGGTAGGCGAGGAACCCGGCCGCCTGCTCCTTGTGTGCGCTGCGCTCGAGCACGCTCACCCCAGCCTGTCCGACGATGGGGTGGTAGCCCTCAGGTCCTGCCGGGAGGGGAAGGAACGACCACTCGAAGCTGTCGTCGAGGCTGCCCGACTGGCTGAGCTGGGCGACGCTGAACGCCACTTCGCCGCTCGCGAAGGCGGCAGGCGCGGCATTCCCGGAGACTGCTGGGATGGCGCCTCGGCTCGTCTGCTCCTGGTACCAGGTGAGGTAGGCGATCATCTCGGGCGACGCGAACTCGCACGTCGCGCCGTCCTCGGACCACGGCGCCGCCCCCCAGGCGTTCCCGAGCATGGTCACTGCGCTCCAGTTCGTGGGGCTGAAACCCGGCACGTTGAGCCCCACCGCCCCCGTCGCGTCGTTCGTCGCCGCCGCGACGTCGGTGATCGTCTCCCACGTGTACTCCGGTGTGCCGACGAGCTCCTGCACGTCGGGCTGGTCGGCTTCCGCCAGGAGGTCCTCGTTGACGTAGAGCGCGAACGGCGAGTTGGAGAACGGGTACGCGTAGATTCCGCCGTCGTCGTCCTGCCACGGTTCGAGCGCGACAGGGAGGATGTCGCCGAGGTCGTACCCGTCGGTGCCCTCGAGCGTGTCGCGCACGTCGTGCAGGATGCCTGCGTCGACGAACTCGGGGCCGCTCGCCTCGGGGATCCAGGCGAGGTCGGGGATGTCGCCGCCCGCGATCTGCGTCGTCAGGCCTGCGATGTAGTCCGGGTTGGTGACCGGCTCGAACGTGAGCGATGCGACCTCGTCACCGTGCTCTGCCACATAGGCGTCGCCGATCTCCTGCATCAGGGCCAGGTGGTCCTCGTTCGATGACCAGAGCGCCATCTTCAGATCGACCGGCCCTGACGTGCTGGAGCTACCGCCGCCCGCGCATGCGCTGAAGGACAGGGCAAGAACTCCGGTGAGCGCGATGGCGACGCCTCGGGATCGAGTGGCTCGCATGAAGTACTCCTTCGAACTCCTGACGCGCCTCGTTGCACGCTGAGCGAGAAGGTAGCAGAACTCCCGGGAAAATCAAGAAGAATTTTCGAGATGTTGCGGCGGAGCCGTCGAATCGCGGACGACGAGCTCGGTCGCGAGGTCGGTGTGGAGCGCGGGGGGCGTTACACCGAGGAGGAGCTTGTGGGCGACCTCGACCGCATACGAGCCCATCGCCTCGGACGGCTGTCGGATGGTCGTCAGCTGCGGTGCCGTCATCCGCGCGACCAGCTGGTCATCGAATCCGATGACGCTCAGATCCCGTGGGACCAACAGTCCAGCCCGGCGAGCGGCCTCCAGCACGCCGGCGGCCTGAGCGTCGCTCGCAGCGAAGATCGCCGTGACCCGATCGGTCCGGCTCAGGAGCTCGTGCGCAGCCTCCAGTCCCGACTCGTAGGTGAAGTCTCCCTCGCCGACGACGTCGGCACCGGCCTCGATCCCGGCAGAAGCGAGCGCGGCGAGGTGCCCGTGCTTGCGGGCGAGCGACGCCTGCGTGTCCGCCACACCCCCGAGGAAGCCGATGCGTGTGTGCCCGAGCGCGAGCAGGTGCTGTGTCGCCGCCATCCCACCTGCGAAGTTCGTCGCCCCGACCGAGTAGGAGTCACTGTCGGGCAGCTGGTAGGTGTCCACCTCCACGAGCGGGACGCCGTTCTTCGCGAGCTTCGCCCGCTCCTTGGTCCGCAGTCGGGACTTCAACGCGATGACCGCCGTCGGACCGTTTCGCTTCGTGCGCTCCAGCCACCCCGCAGCGGGCGCCCCGTCGGGGAGGTCGAGGAGGACGAGCTCGACGCCTGCCTCGTGCGCCGCACGCATGGTGCCGCGCAGGATCTCCACCGTCAGCGGCGACGACATGCTGGAGCTCGCCAGCACGACGACCACCGTGGCCAGGTCGCTGCGGGAGCGCTGCTTGGGTGACAGGTACTGCTTGTCACGCAGCACGGACTCGACGCGCACCCGGGTGGCGGCGGCGACGTCGGGCGCGCCGTTCACAACCTTCGACACGGTCGAGATCGAAACACCCGCCTCGCCCGCGACCTCGGCGAGCGACGGTCGACGCTCCTTCGCGTGCATGGGCACCCCTTCGGTTCGCTTCGAGTCCTGAGATCCATGGCGAACGCGTCGCCATAGAGATTCTACTTGCAACTCTTCGAGAAAAATGTCTAAAGTTCCCGGGAACGAGAGGTGTTCTACGTGACACAGCAGCAGGCAGACCTTCTGATCGTCGGCGGCGGAGTCGGCGGGGTATCCGCCGCTCTGGCCGCCTTGCGCCGAGGCAGATCGGTGATCATGACCGAGCGGACGTCCTGGCTGGGGGGGCAGCTGACCACCCAGCTGGTGCCGAGCGACGAGCATCGACGCATCGAGACGACCGGCCGCAACCGCAGCTACGCGCACTTCCGCCACCTCGTCCGCGAGCACTACCGGACCTACTACCCTCTGTCCGCCGCGGCGCGAGCCGACGAGCATCTCAACCCAGGTGCGGCGTGGGTCAGCCCGCTGAGTGTCGAACCCAAGGTCATCCTCGCGGTGATCCACAGCCTGCTGCGCCCGTACGAGGCGTCCGGGCAGCTGACGCTGATGCTCGACACGACACCCATCGCGGTGCACGCCGACCGTGACCTCGTGAACGCCGTCGTGGTGCGGGACCGCGACGGGAACGGACTCGAGCTCACCGCGCCGTTCGTTCTCGATGCGACCGAGCTCGGCGACCTGCTGGAGCTGGGCGGCGTCGAGTTCGTCACCGGGCGTGAAAGTCGAGACGAGACCGGTGAGCCTGGCGCCCCGGAGACCGGCGATCCCCTCGACATGCAGAGCGCCACGTGGTGTTTCGCGGTCGAGCACCTGGAAGGCGAGGACCACACCATCGGCCGTCCGGACGACTACGACGTCTTCCGTGACTGGCGCCCTCCGCAGCTCGGGGGCGAGAAGATGCTGGGGTTCCGCCGAGCCGCCCACGACGGGTCGATCGCCCGCGAGTACACGCTGAACGTGAACGCCGACGATGATCCATTCGGAATCGACGTGGATCATCGCAACATGGGCGAGGCTCCCGAGCTGTGGAACTATCGCCGCATCGCCGCGCGGCGTCAGTTCGAGGACGGCGCGTACGAGAGCGACATCGTGATCGTGAACTGGCCCATGAACGATTACGTCGGCGGACCACTCTTCGGCACCGAGGACGCAGCAACACACTGGGACCGTTCCAAGGAGCTCAGCAGGTCGCTGCTCTACTGGCTGCAGACGGAAGCCCCGAGGCCGGACGGCGGCATCGGGTGGCCGGGCCTTCGACTCACGCCGCGGGTGACGGGCACCGCGGACGGATTCGCGATGACGCCGTACTTCCGCGAGTCGCGGCGCATTCGAGCGCAGCGCACGATTCTCGAGCAGGACTTCGACCGGAACCTTCGCGACGGGCGGGGAGCGGAACGCTATCCGGACACGGTGGGGGTCGGGCACTACTACTGGATCGACAGGCATGCCACGACCGGCGGCAGCGCAGGCGGCGGCGGGCTGCCGGAGCCGTTCGAGATACCGCTCGGCGCACTCCTGCCGCAGCGGGTGCGGAACCTGCTACCGGCTGCCAAGAACATCGGCACCACCCACATCTCGAACGGCAGCTACCGACTGCAGCCCGTCGAGTGGTCCATCGGTGAAGCAGCAGGCGCTCTCGCCTCCTACTGCCTCGACCGCAAGGTCGAGCCGGCTGCGGTGCGCGCCGATGCGCGCGAGCTCAGGGGCTTCCAGAGCGACCTCGAACGCGGGGGCGCGCAGCTGCGTTGGGACCCCGCGCTCCGGTGGTAGTCCGGCCGGACAACCGTGGGTGATATCTGGCGGATTGGCCGGAATTGCGAATAACCTTTGAAGCGTCATGAACCATAGTTGGATAGCGACGAGAATTGCCATTCAGCGGTAAGAAAATGCACGACACAGATGGCGACCTGGCGCCATAAATCAACATCGCACATTCATCTTGACGCCGCACCAAACCGCTGGCAGGCTCAGGCACCCACCGAGCTGAGCGATTACCAGACGCATGTGTGAATTGATCGTCCCGGCCCGAACTGACTACAGAAAGAAGAGAGTTATGGGCGACGGGATCGCCACAGGCGTCATGGTGAGGGTCACCGGGGCGTCGAGCACCGAGCGCGGCACAGAGGGCATCGTGACGGCAGTCCGACGGGGCTGGGCGGGCAACGAGGCAGTGGTCTTGGTGACCGGCATCCTGCGGTCGCGCGAGGTAGCCATACCCGTCTCGGACCTGTCGAGGCAGTAGGCCGCGCCGCTTGCCCACGCGCCGGCAACACAGCAGGCCCGCCTCCGATGGAGGCGGGCCTGCTGTCATAGGGGTGGAGCTGCCGGGAATCGAACCCGGGTCCGGTGACGCTTTTCGAGTACTTCTCCGGGCGCAGTCTGCTATGGATTTTCTCGGCCCCCGCACTCGCACAGACACGTTCGCGGACAGGCCCAGTCATCTAAATGTTCCCGTAGCCCCGATGACGAGAGCTACGAGCAGTGGCTTCCTAGATGACGCCGGCTACTGGGACGGAAGCATCTCCCAGGCCGACGGACTTCGGGCTCGCTCAGGCGGCGAGGGCGAAGTCGTTGCGCGAGTTATCGGCAACTATGTGTTTGCAGGCATCGTTTACGAGATAAGCCTGCATCCTCGGCCCGCTTCTCCTCGAAGCACGACCACCGTCGAAACCGATCAGCCCCTATGTTGTTTTCAACTGCCCCGCACGAGCTGCGCCCGTGCGGAACATCTCCATCCTATGCGACAACCCCGCAGACGGGAACGTTATTTCCGTTACTGCCCGCAGACCCGTGGCCGCTACCGCGACCGGTCAGCGGAGCTCCTTCTGCCGCATCGCCCGCTGAGCCTCGCGCATGTCCTGCTGCTCACGCAGGGTCTGCCGCTTGTCGTACTCCTTCTTGCCGCGGGCCAGGGCGATCTCCACCTTGGCCCGGCCGTCGAGGAAGTACAGCGCGAGGGGAATCAGGGTGTGCCCCTTCTCGCGTGACTTCGACTCCAGCCGGAGGATCTCCTCGCGGTGCAGCAGCAGCTTGCGCCGACGCCGCGGCGCGTGGTTGTTCCACGTGCCCTGGAAGTACGCGGGGATGTGCACGTTCTCGAGCCACGCCTCGCCACGATCGATGTTGGCGTAGCCGTCCGTGAGGGAAGCCCGCCCCATCCGCAGCGCCTTGACCTCGGTACCCGACAGCACGAGCCCGGCCTCGAAGACGTCCTCGATCACGTAGTCATGACGGGCTTTCTTGTTGTTCGCCACGATCTTGCGCGGATCGTCCTTCTTGGCCATGGTCTCCCTCCGGGATCTACTGGTGCGGCATGCCCCATGCGGGCAGCGCGACGCCCCAGTTTACGCGTCCGACCTCGGTGGACCAGGCTTTTACAGCCAGCTCATCGGGTCCACCGTCGAACCGTTGATGTATACCTCGAAGTGCAGGTGGCAGGCCGTCGACGTGCCGGTGGTGCCCGAGTACCCGATCACCTGGCCGCGCGAGACCTGCTGGCCGGGCGACACCGCGAACGAGGTGAGGTGGTTGGAGCTCGTCATCACGCTGCTGCCGCCGGACGAGTAGCCGTGGTTGATCAGCACCTGGTTGCCCAGGCCGTCCAGGTAGCGCGCGTAGAGCACCGTGCCGTCCGCCGGCGCCAGGATCGGGGTACCGCAGTACGCCCGGAGGTCGGTTCCGGCGTGCAGGCGGTAGTACTGCAGCACCGGGTGGAACCGCATGCCGTACGAGGAGGTGACGACGGGGCTCGCCGTCGGGTAGCTGAGGAACGACACGGTGCCCGTGCCGCCGCCGGACGATCCGCCACCGCCCGATCCGCCGCCCGAGGAACCGCCGCCTCCGGACCCGCCGCCCGTGTTGTTCCCCTCCGCCTCCCGCTCGGCCTGCTCCCGGGCCAGGCGCTCGTCCCGCTCCCGCTGCTCGCTGATGATGCCCTTGAGGTCGGACTCGATGGAGCTGAGCTCCTGCTCGGTGTCCTGCATGTTCTGCACCGCGACGTGCTTGCGCCGCTCGATACGGGACTTGAGCCGCTCCTGCTCGGCGATCAGCTCGACGATCTCTGCCTTGCGCGCCGCCGCCGACTGCCTGGCCTGCTCCTTGGACCGTACGTTCTCGTCCGCCAGGCGCTTGAGCTCCGTGACCACCTCGCGGATGGCGGACAGCCGCGCCTGCAGGTTGCGGGCGGTCGCCTCGGCGCTCTGCAGCTCGGCGAGCGTGCGCGCCCGGATCCGCGCGGCCGACGACGAGACCGAGTACCCGTCGATGAACTCCTTGGTGCTCTGCGCGCCGGTCACGAGGCCGATCGTCGAGGCGTTGCCCGCGCCGCGGAACTCCTCGCGCGCCATCTGCGCGATGTCGTCGCGCGCCCCGTCGACCTTGCCGGAGCCGTCCTGGAGGAGCTGGGTGACCGTCGCCTCCTCCAGCTGCGCGTCGGCCAGGCGCTGGGCGAGGATCGCCGCCTCCCGCTCCGCGCGCTCCAGCTCGGCCTCGGCCACGGCGAGCTCGGCCTCCGCGACGGGCAGGCGCCCCTCGACCTGGTTCAGCTCGAGGACGGCGTCGGCCAGCTGCGTGTCCGTGTGCTCCAGCTCGGCCTCGAGGTTCTCACGCTCGTCCTCCTTGGCCTGCTGCTTCCGCTCGGCGGCGGCGCGGCGGTCGTCGAGGTCGTCCGCGTACCCGACGGTGGCGCCACCCAGCAGGAGGACCGCCGCGAGCACCGCCGCGACCGGGCCGCGTCCTACCGCCCTGCGTGCTACGGCCCTGCGTGCGACGGTCCTGCGTGCGACGGTCCAGAACCGAAGGCTTCGTGAAGTAGGCATCAGATCCTCGTATACCGGTTCAGGGTGAAGAAGGACGAGAGCGCGGCCAGGGCGACGGCCATGATCACGAGCAGAGGCGCGACGCGGAGCACGTCGACCTCCGAGACGTAGGCCACCCAGTCGACCGACCGTTCGAGCCAGTCGCTGACCATGAACCGGACGGCGAGCCAGAGCCCACCTCCGGCCAGCAGTGAGCCCAGCACTGCCGCCAGCGCCCCCTCCAGCAGGAACGGCAGCTGGATGAACAGGTTCGACGCGCCCACCAGACGCATGATTTCCGTCTCCTTGCGCCGCGAGACAGCGCTCAGCCGGATGGTGGTCGTGATCAGCAGCACCGCCGCCAGGAGCATGACGCCGGCTAGCCCGGCCGCGAGCAGCGTGGCGACGTTGAGCGTTCGGAACAACGGTTCGAAGACGGCCCGTTGGTCCTCCACGATCTCCACGCCGTCCCGGCCGGAGAGCACGTCGCTCACGACGGCGAACTGCTCGGCGTCGGCCAGCTTGAGGCGCAGGGAGGCCTGCATGTCGGCGGCGGTGAGCTGCGTGCCCTGGTAGCCGTCGGGGTAGCGCTCGCTGAACGCCTCGAACGCCTGCTCCTTCGACTCGAAGTAGACGGCGCTGACCTCGTCGGACAGCTCGGTGTCGATGATCTGGCGCACGGCGTCGACCTGGGCGCGGGTGGCCTCGCCGCCCGCGCACGTCGGCACGACGGAGCCCTGCGGGCAGAGGAACACGGAGACCTCGACGAGGTCGTACCAGTCGTCCTTCAGCTTGCCGATCTGGGCCTGGAGCAGGGCTGCCGCGCCGACGAACGTCAGCGACACGAACGTCACGAGCACCACTGCCACGACCATCGTGGTGTTGCGGCGCAGGCCGGAGAAGACCTCACCCAGCACGAACTGGAACCGCACGGTCACACCCCCCGCACGGTCTGGACCGGCGCACGGGTGCCGCTGCCCGGGGAGTCGAGCACCGGCGACGCGCCGACGTCGGGCAGGATCGCCTCGCGCTCGCCGTAGCCGCCCCGTGCCTCGTCGCGGACGACGACGCCGTCGGACAGCTCGACCACGCGGCGCCGCATCTCGTTGACTATCTCGTCGTCGTGCGTGGCCATGACCACCGTGGTGCCCGTCCGGTTGATGCGGTCCAGCAGGCGCATGATGCCCAGCGAGGTGGTGGGGTCGAGGTTTCCCGTGGGCTCGTCGGCCAGGAGGATCTGCGGCCGGTTCACGATCGCGCGGGCGATCGCCGCACGCTGCTGCTCGCCGCCCGACAGCTCGGTAGGCATGCGCTTGCCCTTGCCCGTCAGGCCGACCATCTCCAGCACCTCGGGCACGGTGTCCCGGATGACGTGGCGGGGCTTGCCGATCACCTGCAGGGCGAAGGCCACGTTCTCGTGGACCGTCTTGTTCTGCAGCAGGCGGAAGTCCTGGAACACCACGCCGAGCTGACGGCGCAGCGTGGGCACGCGCCACCCCGAGAGGTTCGCGACGTCCCGCCCTGCCACGTACACCCGGCCGCGCGTCGGCCGCTGCTCGCGCAGCACCAACGACAGGAACGTCGACTTGCCCGAGCCCGAGGCCCCCACGAGGAAGACGAACTCGCCACGTTCGACATCCACGGAGACCTGGTCGAGGGCAGGCCGTGCGCCCCGCGCGTAGACCTTCGACACGTTCTCGAACCTGATCACGAGCCCGAGACTAGGGGGGTGAACCGGTGGCGTGTCGGCCGGACACGCCGACAAAACTCACCCGGTCCGCGAAGTCCGGACGCCATATCGGTCAAAACGCTTGGCAAGCGGCAATTCATCCAGGGCTAGGCGCCCCGCGCGACCGTCAGCTCTCGCCGCCGCCCCGGCGCCAGCGGATGCCGGCCTCGATGAAGTCGTCGATGGCGCCGTCGAACACAGCCTGGGGGTTGCCCGACTCGTGCTCCGTGCGCAGGTCCTTGACCATCTGGTACGGCTGCAGCACGTAGGAGCGCATCTGGTCGCCCCAGCTCGCCTTGATGTCGCCGGCCATCTCCTTGCGCGTGGCCGCCTCCTCCGCCTTGCGCAGCAGGAGCAGGCGCGACTGCAGGACGCGGTAGGCGGCAGCGCGGTTCTGGATCTGCGACTTCTCGTTCTGCATGGCCACCACGACGCCGGTCGGGATGTGCGTCATCCGCACCGCGGAGTCGGTGGTGTTCACGGACTGGCCGCCCGGGCCCGAGGAGCGGTAGACGTCGATCTTGAGCTCGGAGTCCGGGATGTCGATGTGGTCGGTCTGCGCGATGAGCGGGATCACCTCGACCGCCGCGAACGACGTCTGCCGGCGGCCCTGGTTGTCGAACGGCGAGATGCGCACCAGGCGGTGGGTGCCCGCCTCGACGGACAGGTTCCCGAAGGCGTACGGCACGTTGACCTCGAAGGTGGCCGACTTGAGGCCCGCCTCTTCCGCGTACGAGGTGTCACCGACCTTGGTGGGATAGCCGTGGCGCTCGGCCCAGCGCAGGTACATGCGCATCAGCATCTCGGCGAAGTCGGCGGCGTCGACGCCGCCCGCACCCGAGCGGATCGTCACGACGGCCTCGCGGGAGTCGTACTCACCGTTCAGCAGCGTGCGCACCTCGAGGGCGGCGAGATCCTTGCGGATCTTGACGACCTCCTCCTCGGCCTCGGTGAGCGAGTCGGCGTCGTCCATCTCGTTGCCGAGCTCGACGAGCGTCTCGACGTCGTCGATCCGGGCGCGGAGCTTTTCCACCCGGTCGAGCTCGGACTGCGCGGCCGAGAGCGCGGAGGAGACACGCTGGCCCTCGTCCGGGTCGTCCCAGAGGTTGGGAGCCGACGCCTGCTCGGACAGCTCGGCGATCTTCGCCTGCAGGGCGGTGGGGTCGCTCACTGCCTCGATGGAATCGAGGGTGGCGCGGAGCGCCTTGATCTCTGCGGGAAAGTCGTTGGTTGCCACGATGTTCAAGGTTACCCGCGCATCGTCGTGCCCGACGCCGGAAGATCCGGCGCCGGCGCGGGGGCCTGCTCAGTGAGCCCCGGGCTCCGGCAGCTCGCGGCCGAACATCTGAGCCGTCGCCCGCGCACTCGGGTTCCCGGCGTCGGGGTCCGCGCCATGCTCGACGAGCACCCGGATCACGTCCGCCTCGTTCTTGAACACGGCCCCCGCGAGCGGCGCCTGGTTCTTGCGGTTCAGCCGGTTCACGTCCGCGCCCCGCTCGGCCAGGCCCGCCGTCAGGTCAGCGTGTCCGTGGTAGGCGGCGAGCATCAGCAGCGTGTTGCCCGACTCGTCGGCCAGGTCGACGGGGAGCCCCGCGTCCACCAGGTCCAGCAGGACGTCGGCCCCCTGCCGGGCGAGGTCGAAGATCTGCTGGGGTTCGAGGCGCGTGCCTGCCTCCGGGTCGTTCGTGCCGTGCTCGTTCAGGTCGCTCATGGCCACAACTTAACCCGGCTCACCACGCGCGTGCCGTGGACGACGCCGTCACCCTGATCCCGCCGCCGAACGCGTCGGTGAACCACCGCAGCAGCGGCGGCCGGGACACCGTCGCGAGGGACACCCGGGCCGAGCGACCGTCGGGCGACGACGCACCGGTCACCGCCAGCGGGATGCCCGGCGGGTGCTCGGCGAGGTACTGCTCGACGGCGGTGCGCACGTCGGCGTCTGACAGGGTGAGCGGAGCGCCTTCGGCGGGCGCACCGGCACCCGCGTAGAACGAGTCGGGGGACATCGCGCTCGCGGCGTCGGCCGCGGCGAGATCCGCTACGTCGTAGAGCGTCTTGCGGTCCAGGTGGACCGCGCTCGCCGAGGCGACCACCGCGACGAGCATCAGGGCGAACGCGACGAACGCCGAGGTCAGCAGCATGATGCGGCCGCTCTCCCGTTGTCCGGCGGCGATGGCAGGGTCCGCGAGGCGCATTCCCTCATTGTCCAGCGGGCGGCCCACACCTGCCGGACGACGGCGGCGGTTGTCCACAGCCCGCCCTGCCGAGTGCCCCGAGCCGGCCTAAACGTTTCACTTTCTCTGATCTTTGAAAACGTTTAGCAGAACCTCTTGACAGGCAGCACTGTGGATCGAAATCCTTTTCCACGTCCGACGGGCCAACGACGGCCCGTCCAGCACGAAGGGATCAACGATGACCCGAACGCTCACACCACCCGCGCGGCGCAGGTTGCGAGCCATCTCGCTCGCCACTCTGACCGCGGTGGTCCTCGCCGGCGGTGTCGCAGCCACCACCGCACAGGCCGCCGGCAGCACGCTGCAGGCAGCGGCCGCGGAGTCGGGCCGGTACTTCGGCACCGCGATCTCAGCGGGCAAGCTCTCCGACTCGGTGTACACGACCATCGCGAACCGTGAGTTCAACATGATCACCGCCGAGAACGAGATGAAGATCGACGCGACCGAGCCGAACCAGAACCAGTTCAACTACACCAACGGCGACCGGATCGTGAGCTGGGCACGCAGCAACGGCAAGCAGGTGCGTGGCCACACGCTGGCGTGGCACTCGCAGCAGCCTGGCTGGATGCAGAACATGAGCGGCTCCGCCCTGCGGAACGCCATGCTCAACCACGTCACCCAGGTCGCCACCCACTACCGGGGCCAGATCCATTCCTGGGACGTGGTGAACGAGGCGTTCCAGGACGGCTCCTCGGGCGCCCGCCGCGACTCGAACCTGCAGCGCACCGGGAACGACTGGATCGAGGCCGCGTTCCGCGCCGCCGATGCCGCCGACCCGAACGCCAAGCTCTGCTACAACGACTACAACACCGACGACTGGTCGCACGCCAAGACCCAGGCCGTGTACAACCTGGTGCGCGACTTCAAGGCCCGCGGCGTACCCATCGACTGCGTGGGCCTGCAGTCCCACTTCAACGCGCAGAGCCCCGTACCGAGCAACTACCAGACCACGATCTCGAGCTTCGCGGCACTGGGCGTCGACGTCCAGATCACCGAGCTCGACATCGAGGGATCCGGTACCGCGCAGGCGGACAACTATCGCCGCGTCGTCCAGGCCTGCCTCGCCGTCTCGCGCTGCACCGGTATCAGCGTCTGGGGAGTTCGGGACACCGACTCGTGGCGCGCCAGCGGCACCCCGCTGCTCTTCGACGGCAGCGGCAACAAGAAGGCCGCCTACACCTCCACGCTCAACGCTCTGAACGGAGGCGGCACCGGTAACCCCCAGCCGGGCGGCTGCACGGTCGCGGTCACCCGGTCGACCGACTGGTCCGACCGGTTCAACGTCTCGCTGGCGGTCTCCGGCAGCTCGACGTGGCGGGTCTCGATCCAGCTGCAGGGCGGACAGACCCTGCAGAACTCATGGAACGCCACCGTCTCCGGCACCTCTGGCACGCTGACGGCGACACCGAACGGCGCCGGCAACAACTTCGGCATCACCGTCTACAAGAACGGCAACACCAACCTCCCGACGGCGACCTGCACGGTCCCGTGACCCGCTGACCCGCCGACCTGCCACTGGGGGCAGGTCGGCACGAGCGGCGTGGTGGAGGGCGTGACCGTTGCGGCCTTGTGCTCGTGAGAGCCGCGACGGTCACGCCCACCACCGACTACGGACGAGGTTGGGCGTAGCGGTCCGTCGTGCCCGTGCGGGTTGCCTCTACCGGGACCGACAGGGGCACCCAGCCGCGTACGGCGTCGGGCAGGAGGGGCAGCGGCACCTCGACCCGCACGACGGCGCTGACCGCGCCGCCCGGCGTCAGGCACGGGGAGGCGGAGCACTCCAGGCTGAGTGCGCCGCTCCCGCGGTCGAAGCCCTGGTCCGTCAGGGCGATCCCGACAGCGGCCTCGGCACGCGCCGCGCCCGCCGCCGACGACTCGGCGGTCACCATCGCGCGGACGGCGTCCTTCGCGGCCCCCTCGGCGGCGAACGCGGCGGCCTGGACCCGACCCAGGGTCACCACCAGGTAGACAAGAGGGATCAGCAGGATCAGCGCGACCCCGAGGAACTCGACCATCGCCGAACCGCGCTCCGGCTCCCCCGCCGTCATCGCGCCTCCGCCAGCGCGTGGCCCCGCACGGTGAGTGTCCCGCCGGGACCGAGCAGGCCGACGACGGGCAGCGGCGTGCGGACCGTCACCTCGGTCACCACGAGACCGTCGACCGTGGTGCGGCCCGCCGTGACGTCGCGGGCGTAGGCCCCGGTCAGGGCTTCGGCCAGCAGCGCACGCGTACGCGCGACGCCGTCGGCAGGGCCCCGGTCGGCGCGGGCCGCCACACGGGCGCCCTCCGCGGCCGCGTCGATGGCGAGGGACCGCACGTGCACCGCGAGCGCCACCTGGACCACGCCGAGCAGCAGAGCCAGGACCAGCACGGACACCAGGAGGAACTCGACCGCGGCGGAGCCGTGCTCCGGCCGGTCGGAACTCATCCCTGGCCCGTGACGCTGCTGATCGCCTGCCGGAACGCGTTCTCGAGCAGCGGGCCGGCCATGGCCCAGAGGGCGACGACCAATCCCGCCGTCATGAGAGTGATCAAGACCCACCCCGGCACGTCGCCCCGTTCACTGTCCGGTTCGGAACCCGCCTCTGAGCCGGGATCATCGCCGTCGCGCATGTCATTTCCTTTCGTAGGGGGTCATTTGGAGGGTCATGTCAGAGCCCGATCCGGAGGGTGGCCAGGCTGGGGAAAACAGCGAAGACGACGGTCACCGGGAGCACGAGGAACACGACCGGGACCATCATCAGGATCTCCTTGCGTCCGCCCGCCTCCAGGAGGGAACGGCGGCCGGCCTCGCGGACGTCGCGCGCCTGCGCGCGCAGCACGTCGGCCAACGGTGTTCCTCGCTCCAGGGCCACGACCACCCCCTCGGCGAACCGCGACAGGGGCGGGAGGCCCGACCGGTCCGCGAGCGCGGTCAGGGCAGTGGTGACGGGCGCGCCGGCGCGCACCTCGGCGACCATGCGCCGGATCTCGGCGGCGAGCTCGCCGCGTGCCGTCGAGGCCACGCGTTCGAGGGCGGCGGGCGGGCTCTCCCCCGCTGCGACCGCGAGGGCCAGCAGCTCTGCGATGGTCGGCAGCTCGGCCAGCAGCCGTTCCTCGCGCCGCCGGACGCGGAGGGTGAGGGCCTGGTCACAGGCCACGTAGCCGCATGCGCCGGCGACGACGACGAGCGCCAGCAGCGGCACGACCGCCGCCCCGCGGGTCGCCGCGAGCAGCAGCGCGAGTCCGAGCCCCGTGGCCAGCCCGGCGACCGTCCACACGACCTGCCGTGCCCGGAAGTGGTCCACCGACTCGGCGGATCCTGCCCGGTCGAGCCTTCGCCGTACCTCCACGCGGGGCGAGCCGAACCGTTCGAGGCGGGCGCCGACGTCGTGCAGGCCGAGCAGGCGGACCACCGCCGAGGTGCGGCTGACCTCTCGAAGGAGCGTCGAGGTCGCGTCACGCGGGCGGAGGTACGGCGCGAGCCGTTCGTCGAGGGTCACGGCGCGCGCCCGCAGTCGGGCGAGCACGATCAGGAGTCCCAGGGCGACGCCGAGACCGGCGAGCGCCCCTGCCATCCAGCCCGTCACCGCAGCACCCGGCGTTCGGCGGGCAGCCTGCCGATCCGGAGCATCATCCGGTAGGCGATCAGGGCGCAGAGACCGCCGATGACCAGCACCGCGACGCCGGTGGGCGAGTCGTAGGCGCGCGCGGTCTCCGGCCGGGTGGAGAGCAGCGCCAGCACGACCCACGGCCCGGCGACCGCCACCCGGGCACCGTTCACGGTCCAGCTCTGCCGGGCCTCCAGCTCGCCGCGGGTGGCGGCGTCCTCCCGGAGGAAGCCGCTGAGCGTGCGGAGCAGCCGGCCCAGGTCCTGCCCGCCGACCTCGCGCGTGAGACGGAGGGCCTCCACTATGCGGTCGGCCACCGGGTCGGCGAGGCGCTCCTTGAGCGCGTCGAGCGCGTCACCGAACCGGCCGCCGGCCCGGTAGTCGTGGGCGAAGCGGCCGAACTGCTCCCGCAGCTCGACCGGTCCGCGCTGCCCGAGCTGGGCGACCGCCTCCGGCAGGGACAACCCTGCGCGTACCCCGGATGCGAGGTGGTCCACGACTTCCGGCCAGACCTCCCGCAGCGCCCGGCGACGGCGGCGGGCCCGCGCCCGCACCAGCACCACCGGACCGGGTGCCGTCAGGACGGCGAAGCATGCGGCGATCGCGGGCGAGCGGGTCAGGGCGAGCCCGAGCAGCAGCGTCACGAGGCCGAGCGTCGCGCAGGCGCCCACGAGCATCGCCGGCGTGACCGACGGCGCGCCCGCCTGGGTCAGCAGGTCCCGGGTCCGCATCTGCCACGTGACCCGGCCCGCGGGGCGCGGTACCGGGGTCCAGAACGACCACCACACGCAGAACACCCCTGCACCCAGGAGCAGCCCTACGACCACACCCATCAGCGCGCCGTCCAGGGTCCGACGCCCGCGCGCCCGTCCGCCCGGGCGTCCGCACCCGACCGGGCACCCGCACCCGCCCACGGACCGGCGGCGGCGCCCGTCCCAGGACGCGTTCCGGCCGGAACGACCCGGGGGTCCGCGAGCAACGCCCGCACGTCGAACCCTGCACGCTCGAACCGGTCCTCGCCGGGCGGCATGCCGTCGCCGCGCCGCAGGTCGCCGTCGGCGTCCCTGTCGAAGATGCCAGCGGTCTCGATCCGGCCCTCCTCGACGCGCCCGGTGACGGCGACGATCTCGCGGACCTGGCGCCGGACCACGCCGTCCGCGGCACGGCTCAGGCCGAGGTGCACCACGAGGTCCACCGCCGAGGCGACGGTGGGCACCACGAACCGGTCGGACACGTTCTCGCCGGCCAACAGGGGCAGCGTCGTCATCTTGGCCACCGCCTCGCGCGCGGTGTTGGCATGGAGCGTGCACATCCCGGGGATGCCGCTGTTCAGGGCGATGAGCAGGTCGAAGGCCTCCGCCTCGCGCACCTCGCCGATCACTATCCGGTCGGGGCGCATCCGCAGCGCCTCCTTGACCAGACGTCGCAGCGGCACCTCTCCCGTGCCCTCGAGGCTCGCCGGGCGCGTCTGCAGGGCCACGTGGTCGCGGACCGGGAGGCGCAGCTCCCAGACCTCCTCCGCCGAGATGACCCGCTCGGATCCCGGGATCGACCCCGCGAGGGCGTTCAGCATCGTCGTCTTGCCCGCCTGGGTCTGGCCGGACACGAGTATGTTCAGGCCGGCCCGGACCGCGGCGTCGAGGAAGGCCGCGGCCTGTCCGGTCAGCGACCCGAGACGCACCATGTCGGCGAGTGCGCGGGCCCGCACCACGTGCTTGCGGATGTTCACGGCCATCCCGCCCCCGGTCATCTCGGGGAGCACCACGTGCAGCCGCTCCCCACCGGGCAGCCGCGCGTCGACGAAGGGGCTCGACAGGTCGAGCCGCCTGCCCGACGTCTTGAGCATCCGCTCCACCAGGTCACTGACCTGCTCGGTGGTCAGCACGGTGCTGGTCAGCTCCGGCACCCCGCGCCGCGCCACGTACACGTGGGTCGGGGCGTTGAGCCAGACCTCCTCGATCTCCGGGTCGTCGAGGTAGGGCTGCAGCGGGCCGAAGCCACCCACCGCGTTCGTGACGTCCCGAACCACGCGCTCCATGTCGGTCAAGCCGAGGAGAAGGCCGCGCGCAGAGCGGTCCGCATAGTCCGCAGCTGCTTCGCGCACCAGCTCGGCGAACCGTTCCGGTTCGGCCATCGGGTCCACACCACGACGCCGGACGAGCTCACGCACTTCGCTCTCCAGCAGAGCGACCCCGTCGGTTCGTGCCACCCCCCGTCCCTGGGCTGCCATGCTTGCGTCCCCAGCATCGACCGCAGCCACCTGGCGCATTCCCGTCCGTTCCACCGCAGCGGGCATGGCCCTCCCCTGACCTCGTACTGGCAACCCCCGCCGGCAATCCCTCTATGGATCGCCGCCGAACCGACTTTAGGAGCATCCGTCCGGAACCGCGCGTCACGACGGACTGCCTGTGGATAACTCCCTGCCAGCCCGAGACATCCCATACGAGCAAGTGGGCAGCCCCGCGATATCCGCGCGCCCAGCCGAGGACAGAAAGCGGACGGGAGGCGGCGTCGCGCCCTATGGTGGTTCCATGACGACCTCGCATATCACTGTGGACCCGGCGGTCATGGGTGGCGTCCCGACGATCCGGGGCCTTCGTATCCCTGCTGCCACAGTCGTCGCGATGCTCGCGGACGGGATGAGCACGGACGAGATCGTCGCGGACCTGCCCGACCTGACTCCCGAGGACGTCACCGCTGCCCTGCGGTTCGCGGCCGACCTTGCCAGTGAGCGGCACGTCCCCCTGACTTCGGCCGCATGAGGCTCCTGCTCGACAACAACCTGTCGGTGCGGCTCGTCGAGCTCCTGTCGGCCGCCGGTCTCGAGGTGCAGCACGTCCGCGACCTCGGGCTGGCCGCGGCCACCGACGCGGTAGTGCTCGACGCCGCGGCCACCGCGGGTCAGGTGCTCGTCTCGGCGGACTCGGACTTTGGCGCGCTCCTTGCGGCCGGGAACCGTTCGGGACCGTCGTTCGTACTGCTGCGGCGGACGAGAACGGCCGGCGCGCGGAGGAGCTCGCTCAGCTGCTCGTAGCGAACCTCCCTGTGATCGCCAACGATCTGGAGGCGGGTGCGATCGCCGTCGTCGGCGAGGAAGAGATCCGCATCCGGTCGTTGCCGATCGGCCGCGCACGGGAGTCCGCGAACGACGCCTGACCAGCGCGCCTGTGTCTGGAGCGTCCAGAGATTGTCAGCCCAGCACCGTGGCACAGAACCGCTCAGGCGGAGCCAGCCGTCAGGCCCACTCCTGTGTGTCGCCGACGTACCGCCGCACCGGAAGCCGTCCGGCGAGGGTGCTGAAGTAGCGCTTGTCGGCCCAGTTCTCCCGGTTGCCAACGACGTAGAGGCGGTGCTCGGCGCGGGAGACCGCGACGTTGAGCAGGTTGGGCCGCTCAGCGGCCCAGGAGCGGGGATCTTCTTCCTGGCGAGGTCCTCGAGCTGCTTGGCCACCGCTCGAAACGGCGCGAGCACCAGGATGCCCGTCGGGGAGATGCCGTGCCGCTCGACCAGGTTGCGCAGGATCCCCACCGCGGCCTCTCCCTCGGCGGGGATCCATCTCCCGTCGACCTCGTCGGTGCGCCACTCGCCGCTACGGTGGGGCGCGTGCTCGTCCTGTCCTGTCTGCCCGATGCGCCGTGGCTGCCCCCCGGCGGCCGCGCTGACGTCGTCGTCCACGACCCCGAGGACCCGGCACCCAGCCCGCTAGGGCTCGTGCGACTGCTGGTCACCGACTCGGACGGCCGAATCTTCTGCAGGCCCCGTACCGGTGACAGGCCGGGTTGGGACCTCCCCACCGCACCCGTGCCCGAGGGCAGCCCGCAGACCGCCGTCGAACAGCTCACCACCGCGGTGTTCGGACAGGTCGCGGCGACCGAGCTCGTCGGCTGTGTCCGCAACACGGTCCCGGTGGGTACCCGGTACGACTGGCCGGCACCGGTCGCGCACTTCGCCGTGTACCGGGTCCTCGATCACGCCGTGGCCGTCCTCGACGGCATATGGCTCGACCACGACGACGCCGCCGAGTACCTGGGCGAACGGCACTGGTGGCCGCTCGTCGCCGTCGACCACGGCAACGCCACGGCACTCACCACCGAACTGAACATCACGTGGGGTCTGTGGCTGGACGACGTCGAACGCGACCGGGACCGGATCACGAGGTCGGCGACGGGCGCTCTGGCGCTCGGCATGAACAGCCCAGCTCTGCGCGAGCTGGCGGGGCTCGCGCAGGAAGTGGTGTGGCCCGACGTCGACCTGCTCGTCCGACAGGCCGCCGCCGAGCTCGGCCTGCCGCCCCCGGCGAGCGAAGCAGCTGTCGGGACTCGGTGACGCTCAAGGCCGGCCACGCCGGAGCTAAATGTTCACCTTCGCAGGGCGCCCTGTGGATAACTTTCCCCGAGGCCCGGAGTTATCCACCACATCCACAGGGTTGTCCACATACGCGCAGGTAAAGAGGGTTGTCCGGCATGCCCGAGATGAACTCGAGGTAGACGCGGGATGGATATCGTCGACCCCATGAGCTCCCTCCATTCACCTGGCCGCGGCCGGGACCGCTGGCAGGACACCGCGAGCGCGGCGGGCCTCCTCGCCGACGACGGCACCGTCGCCGCGACGATCTTCGCCGAGATGTCGGCCCTTGCCGTCCGCACCGGCGCGATCAACCTCGGCCAGGGGTTCCCCGACGTCGACGGCCCCGAGTACGTCAAGCAGGCGGCGATCCGGGCGATCGAGGAGGGCCGTAACCAGTACGCGCCGGGCGACGGCGTGCCGGAGCTGCGCCGCGCGATCGCGGACCACCAGAAGCGGCACTACGGGCTGGACGTCGACCCCGACACCGAGGTGCTCGTGACCACCGGCGCCACGGAGGCGCTGGCCGCCACCATCCTCGCGCTGACCCGCGCCGGCGACGAGGTGCTCACGCTGGAGCCGTTCTACGACTCGCACGCGGCCTCGATCGGCATGTCCGGCGCCACGCACGTGACCGCTCCCCTGGTCCCCGGGCCGGACGGCTTCCGGCTCGACGTCGAGGCGCTCCGTGCGGCCGCATCGCCTCGCCTGCGGATGATCGTGCTCAACTCCCCGCACAACCCGACAGGGGCGGTGCTCACCAGGGACGAGCTGGCCGCCGTCGCCGCGGTGGCTCAGGAGCGTGACGCGATAGTGGTGACCGACGAGGTATACGAGCACCTCACGTTCGGCGCCGAGCACATCCCGATCGCCACGCTGCCGGGCATGGCCGAGCGGACGCTGACCATCTCGTCGTCGGGCAAGACGTTCTCGTTCACCGGCTGGAAGGTCGGATGGCTGCACGGGCCCGCCGACCTGGTCACGGCCGTTCGCACGGTCAAGCAGTTCCTCACGTACACGTCCGGCGCACCGTTCCAGCCCGCCATCGCCCAGGCCCTTGCCGACGACGACACCCCCCGCGCCCTGGCTGCGGCCCTCGCCGAGCGTCGGGACCTCCTCTGCGCGGGACTGGAAGCGGCTGGTTTCACGGTGAACAGCCCGGCCGGCACGTACTTCGTGATGGCCGATGCGTCGAACCTGATCGGTCGCCTCGGGCTGCGCGACGGCGTCGAGCTGTGCCGCCGTCTGCCCGAGCTCGCCGGCGTGGTGGCGATCCCGGCGTCGGCTTTCTGCCGCGCGGGCTCGCCGTCGGGGAGGACGCTCGCCTCGCACATCAGATTTACCTTCGTCAAACAGGAGTCCGTACTGCGCGAGGCGGCGACCCGCCTGGCCGGACTGGGGGTCCCGCTGAGCTAGCCGGCCGCGCCGGTCGGCCCGTCAGCCAGTCAGCCCGCGAGCAGCGAGACCGCCACGGCCAGCATGATCAGCGCGATCACGCCGTCGACCACGCGCCAGGCGCCAGGACGCTTCAGCACCGGCGCGAGCAGGCGCGCGCCGTAGCCGAGGCCACAGAACCAGATGATGCTCGACACCATCGCGCCAGCGGTGAAGAGCCAGCGGTCGTCACCGTAGGTCGCCGCGACCGAACCCTGCAGCAGCACGGTGTCGAGGTAGACGTGCGGGTTCAGCCAGGTGAGCGCGAGCGTCGTGAGGACCACCGGACGCAGGCGCCGGCCCGGCCTGTCGCCCAGTGCGCCGTCCTCGGCCGCCGCGAGCTTGGTGTCCCCGCGCACGGCGCGCCGGGCGGCCATCGCCCCGTAGCCGAGCACGACGGCGGCGCCCAGCCAGCGCATCACCTCCACCGCGTCGGGCCAGCGCTCCACCAGCGGCCCGAACCCCGCGCCGCCCGCCGCGTAGAGCAACGCGTCGGAGACGGCGCAGATCGCCGCGACGACGGCCACGTGCTCACGGCGCAGCCCCTGGCGCAGCACGAACGCGTTCTGGGCACCGATGGCGACGATGAGCGAGAGACCGAATCCGAGTCCGGCGAGCAGGGTGAGCATGTCTTCCACGCTAGGCAACCAAGCCAGTGAAGACCAGTTCATGTTTCTCAGGCCGCGTGAGCAGAACTGAAGATAGGTCAGACTGGTGGCATGCGATGGGACTCCCGCCAGCTCGAGGCGCTGGCCGCCGTGGTCGCCGAGGGTTCGTTCGACGCGGCGGCGGGGGTGCTGCACGTGACGCCGTCCGCCGTCAGCCAGCGCATCCGCGCGCTGGAGAACGCGGCGGGGAGCGTGCTCGTGCGGCGTGCCCGGCCGGTGGTCGCCACGGCGTCGGGCCAGGCGCTGCTGCGCCTCGCCCGCCAGACGGAGCTGCTCGGCGCGGAGGTCGCGGCCGAGCTCGGCGCGGACGATCCGCGTGCGCACCCGGACGGCCGGGAGGCCGACGGCGGCGCGCCCGGCGGCTTCGTGACCGTGCCCCTCGCCGTCAGCGCCGACTCGCTGGCCACCTGGGTGCTGCCGGCCCTCGCGCAGGTCGAGGGGGTCACGTTCGACCTGCACCGTGCGGACGACAGCCGCACCGCGGACCTGCTCCGCGAGGGCGTCGTCATGGCGGCGGTCACCTCCCAGACGGCGCAGGTCCAGGGCTGCCGCAGCACTCCGCTCGGCATCATGCGCTACCGGCCGGCCTGCACGCGCGCCTTCGCGCGGCGCTGGTTCCCCCACGGCCCGACGCCGGAGGCCCTGGCCGCAGCACCGGTGATCGTCTTCGACCGGACGGACGACCTGCAGGACATGTTCCTGCGCGAGCGAGCTCCGGGGGCCAGGCCACCGCGGCACCACGTGCCGAGCACCGTCGAGTACGAGGAGAGCATCTACCTCGGCCTCGGCTGGGGGATGCTCCTGGACACGCCCTCCCTCGGCGGGCGCGCCGCCGGAGACGACATCGCACTGCTGGAGCCCGGCACGACGGTCGACGTCCCGCTCCACCTGCAGCAGTGGAAGCTGCGCTCAGCCGTGCTGGACAGCGTCACGGCAGCTCTGCGAAAAGAAGCACCACGGGAACTGCTACCTGTGTGAAATCTGGACGTACCCCCATCATTAACCGTGATTCAGTCTTCTGCACTTCCGAATCATGAACCGGACATCCCGCGCCCAAGTTCTTACCGTTCAGCCATGCTCTCCGCCCTCGCAGGCATGGCCTTCGGTCTATCGCTCATCGTCGCTGTCGGGGCGCAGAACATCTTCGTTCTCCGCCAGGGGCTGCGCCGTGAGCACGTGGGGCTCGTCGCCGGCATCTGCGCGGTGAGTGACCTCTTGCTGATCACGGCAGGGGTCGGCGGGCTGGGCTCCATGATCCAGAGCGCGCCGCTCGTCGTCGAGATCGCGCGCTGGGCAGGCGCCCTCGTCGTCCTCGTCTACGGGGGTATGGCCGGGTACCGCGCCGTGAAGGGTCAGCGGGTGGTCATGGGCCGGCACAGCGTCACGAACCGGACGGTGGGCGCCGCCGTCGCCACGACACTCGCCCTGACCTGGCTGAACCCCCACGTCTACCTCGACACCGTGGTGCTCGTGGGCGGGCTCGCCGCGACGCACGGCGACGACCGCTGGTGGTTCGGGCTCGGCGCCTGCGTAGCCAGCACCGCCTGGTTCGTCGCGCTCGGCTACGGGGCGCGCTACCTCGCGCCGCTGCTGGAGAAGCCTGGCGCGTGGCGCGTCCTCGACAGCGTCGTCGCGCTGACCATGGTGGTCGTGGCGCTGTCGCTCGTCCTCGGCGGGGCCTGAGCCGTCAGGCGCAGACGCCGTCGAGCAGTTCCTCGGGGCTCGGGCTGGGCTTCGGCGTCACGGGCTTCGTAGTCCCGTCGGACGTGCCGGTCTCGTCAGCCGGGTCACCGGCGTCGCCGCCGGTCTCGGCCCCTCCGTCGCCCGTACCCGCGTCTCCGGTACCCGCGTCGGTCTCGCCGGTTCCGGCGTCACCACCACCCTCCGAGCCGCCCTCGGTCCCACCGCCGCTCGCGCTCGGTGAGCCGGACGGCTCCGCCTCGGGCAGCACCACCTTGTCCGGCGGGATGTCGGCCGCCATGCGCTCGAAGATCTCGGCGGCCTCGGGGCCCCAGGCGAGCCCGCTCTTGATCCCCTCGGTGGTGTCGTAGACCGGGATCTTCGTCATCACGATGTTGCGCTTCTCGATCTCCCGGAGCGACCAGGCGAGGCCCGCGACCTTGCCGGGGTCGGCGATGTCCGGGTCCGCGCTCAGCGAGCCCAGCGCCGCATTGATCAGGCGGAAGGTCTTGGTCGGGTCGGCGAGCGTCTCGGCGGACAGGATCTGACGCAGCGTGGCGTTGATGAACGACTGCTGCCGCTCGATCCGAGTCAGGTCGCTGCCCATCTCGAGCCCCATGCCGGTGCCCTTGCGCACCCGGAGAAACTGGATGGCGGTCTTGCCGTCGAGCCGGTTCTCGCCGGCGGGCAGATCGATCCGCGCCGACTCCGGGTTGCCGTGCATCGCCTCGGGCAGGCACATCTTCACGCCGCCGATCGCGTCGACGACGTCGATCACGCCGTTCATCTTGACCACTGCATGGTTGGTGACGGTCACGCCAGTGATCGCGTTGACCGTGTTGATCGTGCACGCGGCGGCATGCATGAGCGACGTGTCGCCACTGCCGACCTCGAACGACGCGTTGAACTTGTCGCGGTACGGCTGGGTCTGGCTGCCGTCGGGCAGCTCGCACGACGGGATGTCCACGAAGGTGTCGCGTGGCAGCGACACGATCTCGATCCACTCCCGGTCCGCCGCGATGTGCACCAGCATCGTCGTGTCGGACCGCATACCGGTGACCGTGCCGCCGATGTCGGCGTTCGTGCCGTCGCGGATGTCGGTGCCCATCAGGAGCAGGTTGACCGGCTCGTCCTTGAACGGGTCCGACGGGTCCTTCGGCTTGACCTGCTCGGCCACCAGGCCGTCCAGATCCTGGACATCGATCTGCGAGATCGCGTTGTGGTACGCCGTCGCCGCCGCCGCGGAACCGAACGCCATCACCCCCACGACGCTCATCGTGACGCCCCGGAGCACGAACATCTTGCGCCAGCTACGCACGTGACGGGGCTGGCGTTCGCCCGATCGAGCGTGCCGGGGTACCCCTTGGATAATCTCGCCGACAGGTCGGACTGCCGTCCAGAAGTCACTCGCCACGCACCGGAGACTATGGCCTCAGTGCAACAATCGTGTAAATAAGTCCTGGGCTTCCCAGGCAGGTTCCAGTTCGTGCAAGGACTTCAGTCGGCACAGACGCCGGGCAGCAGCGAGGGCGACGGGGACGGGTTCGGCCGGTTCGACGGCGTCGTCGTGTCCCCTGGGCCGCCCTCCGAACCGCTCTCCTCGCCCGCGCCCGAGCCGTTCGCCGGACCTGACGACCCGCCCGACGGCGTCCCCGACTCCTTGCCACCGCCGGCAGCGCCCGGTCCGGGAGCCTCGTGCCCCGGCGGCGGTTCGTCGGCAGCCAGCCGCGCCCAGATCGCCGCGGCGTCCTCGGTCCAGACCACCCGGTTGGAGTCCGTCGGGGCAGCCACGACGGGCAGCTCGGTGAAGACGATGTTCGCCGGGTCGATGTCCCGGATGCTGAGGGCGAGGCCGGCGAGCGCCGCCGGGTCGGCAAGGCTCGGGTCCGCGGAGATCGCGTGGAGCACCGCCCGGATGGTGCGGTAGAGCTGCGGCGAGTTGGTCACGACGTTCTGGTCCAGCACCTGGCGCACCAGCGAGTCGACGAACGCCTGCTGCCGCGCGATCCGCGTGAGGT
This sequence comes from Promicromonospora sp. NPDC023805, assembly GCF_040639635.1. Taxonomy (NCBI): domain Bacteria; kingdom Bacillati; phylum Actinomycetota; class Actinomycetes; order Micrococcales; family Promicromonosporaceae; genus Promicromonospora; species Promicromonospora sp. NPDC023805. The sequence goes on from NZ_JBFAAH010000004.1 coordinate 66,332, forward strand.
CGCTGCCCTGCTCCAGGCCGAGGCCCGTGCCGTGGCGGGCCCGCAGGAAGCTGATGGCCTGGCGTCCGTCGAGGGTCTGCTCCCCGGCGGGCAGCTCGAAGCGCCCGTACGCCGGGTTCTGCACGAGCGGTTCGGGCAGGCACATGCGCACCCCGCCGAGCGCGTCGACGACCTCGACCACACCGTCCATCTGCACCACCATGTGGTTGGTGACGGGAACGCCGGTGAGGGTCTGCACCGCGGAGATGGTGCAGGCGGCGGCGTACGTGAGGTCCTCCTCGGCGCCGCCGCCGATGGTGAACGCGCTGTTGAACATGCCGTACGAGGCGCCGGACTCAGTGCCGTCGGGCAGCTTGCAGGAGGGGATGTCGACCAGCGAGTCGCGCGGGATGGACACGACCTCGATACGTGACCGGTCCCCGGAGACGTGGACGAGCATCGTGGTGTCCGACCGCATACCGCCGTCGCCCTCGCCGGCTATCTCGGTGTTCTCGCCTCCGCGCAGGTCGGTGCCGAGCACGAGGATGTTGAGGCTGCGCCCGGTGAACGGGTCGTCGGGATCCGCGGGCTTCTGCACCTGGACCAGGCCGGAGACGTCGCTGACGCCGATCTGCTCCTTGAGGTCCAGGTACACGGCCGCGCCGGCGACGGCTACGAGAGTGACCGCACCGACGACGAAGAGCGTCACCGCTCGCGCGACGCGGTGACTGCGCTGGTTGCTGAGGTGCCGGGGCACATGCGGAGCATAAGCATGTACCCCGGCACGGGGCCCGTTAAGTGGGAGTGCTGGTCAGCTCACCGCGGCGACGCCGAGGTCCGGGTTGTCGGTGAAGAAGCCGTCCAGGCCCGCCTTCATGAAGACGCGGATCTCGCCCACGAGGTCGCCGATCCCGTTCGGGTCGGTCGAGGACCGGAACTCGGCGGACATGAACTGGTTCTCCCGCCGGAACGTCCAGGTGTGCACCTCGAGCCCGACACGGTGCGCGTCGCGGATCACGGTGCTCGGGGCGCCGAGCGTGCCGTCGGCCTTGCGCGGGATCAGCACGTTCTTCTCCGCGCCGATGCCGTCGGCGTAGGACGCGATCTCGCGCAGCCCGCTCCGGGTGACCATGTCCGCGTAGGTGCGCGGGTCGCCGTCGGCCACGAAGTCGTAGGGTGCGCCGCTGCTGCTGATGAGCTGGCCGAGGCGGACGTCGGTCAGGTCGTCGAGGTCCTGCAGGTTGCCGACCTCGAAGGACTGCACGATGACCGGGGCGTCGGCGCGGTCGAAGCCGTTCCGGCCCAGCTCGCGCACGAGCGGCTCCTCCAGCGACAGGCCGATCGAGTCGAAGTACGTCGGGTGCTTGGTCTCCGGGTAGACGCCGACGGGCGCGCCGTCGCAGGTGCGGCTGTTACGGGCCAGGTCGAGGACCTCGTCGAGGGTCGGGACGAGGTAGAGCCCGTCGAACGGGACGTTCTGCGGCCGGACCTGCGGCAGGCGCTCCTTGGCACGCAGGGTGCGCAGCTCGGCGAGCGTGAAGTCCTCGGTGAACCAGCCGGTGATCGACGTGCCGTCGATGGTCTTGGCGGTGCGGCGGGCGGCGAACTCCGGGTGGGCTGCGACGTCGGTCGTGCCGCTGATCTCGTTCTCGTGCCGGGCGACGAGCACGCCGTCCTTGGTGGAGACCACGTCGGGCTCGATGTAGTCCGCGCACTGGTTGATGGCGGTCTCGTACGCGGCGAGCGTGTGCTCGGGCCGGTAGCCGGAGGCCCCGCGGTGCCCGACGACGGTGACGCCGTCGTCCGTCACGCGCTTCTTCTTGAGGTCGACGAGGGCCATCTCCGTGTCGTCCGGCGTGCCGGTGACGCGCGCGTCGTTGCCCGGGTAGTTGTTGTCGTTGCCGATCAGCAGCGTGTCCCGGTCGACGAACAGGACCGTCTCGAAGGACTGCACGGGCAGGCTGAAGGTCTCGCCGAGGCCGTAGCCCTCGCCCTTGTCGATGCCGCGCGGGTTCGCGATCCGCAGGGCGTCGACCACGAGCTCCTTGCGGACGAAGCCGTCGCGGTCCTTCCGGCCAAGGTCGATCTCGTACACGCGCTTGGTGACCGCCTGGTCACCCTCGAAGTCGTCGCGCTCGATGACGAGCATGGTGTCGCGGCCGGTGGCGAACGCGTCACCGATGACGTTGGCCTGCTGGTCGGTCTGGTACGCCCAGCGCTTGCCCGTGTACTCGCCGCGGCGGGTGTCGAACTCGTAGATCCAGCGGCGGCGGACGTCGGCGTCGTCGGCCAGGGCGCCCTCGACCACCGGGTAGAGGTAGCGGCCGCTCGAGGCCATCGCCTCGAAGCCGCGGCTCCCGCCGACGTTCGGCTTCTCGCCGGGCTCCAGGTACGGGTTGCCGGGCGACCTGCCGTCCGGGAACTCGTACGGGGCCTCCAGGAGCGTGCCGTCCTCGTCGAAGTGCAGCAGGAACGGGCCGAACTCCTCGCCCACCCAGAACGTGCCGTCCGCGGCCCGGACGAGGGACTCGATGTCGAGGTCGGCGCCGGTCAGCAGCCGCTCGTCGGTGTCCTCGTTCACTATGTCGAAGTCGAGGACGTCGTTGCGGTCGTTGTACTCGACGAAGTCGAGGACCTTGATCGCGCCGGAGCCCTTGCTGCCGGTGTTCCACTGGGGGCGCACGAGGTAGTTGCGCAGGAGGAAGTCGGCGGAGTTGCCCTTGGCCCCGAAGCCGTTGTCCGGCTGGGCCCAGAAGGTGCCGTCGTGGTTGTCGACCATCGCGGAGAAGCCGGGGATCACCTGGCCGTCCCAGGGGCCCTGCCGCCCGTTGCCGGGCGAGGCGGCGGCGCCCGACGGCGGGCCTTCGGCCAGGTAGTCGGCCGACAGCGTGGCACGACCGGCAAGGGTGGCGGCGAGGTAGGTGCCGGCGTGGTGCTCAGAGCTCGAACCGGGGCCCTGCTGGGGCGCTGCGACGGCGACGGCCGCGGGGAGCAGCAGCGAGGCGGCCGCGGCGGCGGCCACCGCGCGCGAGGCGCGGGTGCGCATGGGTGTACTCATACGTGCGAGCCAAGACTGCGGAGCCGACGTCCTGGTGAATCCCGCCCGACCTCGGGATGAACAGTCAGATCGGCGCGTGCCAGCCGCCCTTGCGGTACGCCGGGGTGGCCGAGGCCAGCACGACGAACGCGGCAAGGCCCGCGCCGAGCATCACCGAGGACATGGCGACGGTGTCGCTGCCGAACAGGCCGACGATCGGCGACACCACGCCGGCCAGCAGCGACTGGATGGCACCGATCATCGCCGCTGACGTCCCCGCGATCTCGCCGTGCCGCGACATGGCCAGGGCCGACGCGTTGGCCGGGATGAGGCCCTGGAACGCCAGGACCAGCCACAGCGCCACCAGCAGACCGATCAGGCCGCCGAACTCCGTGATCGCGACCGCGAGCAGGACAAGGGACATCACGAGCTGCGCCACGAGGGCCGTGCGGAGCAGGCGGATGGGTGCGACCCGCCGCACCAGCGTCGCGTTGACCTGCGCGGAGAGCACCAGGCCGAGCCCGTTGATCGCGAACAGGAGCGAGAACTGCCCGTGCGTCAGGCCGTACCCCTGCTGGAACACGAAGGGCGAGCCCACCACGTAGCTCAGGAGCGCCCCCATCGCGAGCCCGGGGATGAGCGCCAGCGCCATGAAGTGCTTGTCGCGGAGCAGCGTGCGATAGCCGCGCACCACCGACGACGCGCCGCCGGTGGTGCGACGGGCCACCGGGTTCGTCTCCGGCATCACGAAGAACACGATCACCGCGAGCGTGGCGCCGATCAGCGCGAGCACCACGAAGATCCAGCGCCAGGCGAACGCCTCCAGCACTATCGACCCGAGCGACGGCGCGAGCATCGGTGCCACACCGATCACGAGCATGAGGCGCGACAGGATGCGGGCGGCCTCGGCGCCGACGAACCGGTCACGCACGGTGGCCATGGCCGCGACGCTCGCCGCCGAGTTGAAGAAGCCCTGCACCAGGCGCAGGCCGATGAGCAGGTGGATGTCGTCCACGACGGCGCAGGCCAGCGAGACCAGGACGTGCATGCCGATGCCGATCATCAGCGGCAGGCGACGGCCGAAGCGGTCGGTCAGCGGGCCGATGACCAGCTGGCCGAGCGCACCACCGATGAGCATGCAGGAGACGGTGAGCTGGGCGAGCGCGTCGGAGGTACCGAGGTCGGAGGCGACCTGCGGCAGCGCGGGGAGGTACATGTCGACGGTGAGGGCGGGCAGACACGCCAGCGCACCGAGCATGATCACCCACTTGAGGGCCGATCGAGGCGACGGAGCGCGGCGCGCGGGCATGACTGAGGGCACGCTCGACGGCGCTTCGGATGGCATGGCTCCCATTCTATCGAATCGATACGACCGTGAACAGGGTGATCTCGATCTCCCACCTCGTGCGAGCCCCGTTCACCGGGCCCGCGAGTGTCGGTGGCTCAGGGCATGCTGGTCTCATGTGCGGACGCTTCGCCTCTTTCACGGACACCCAGGACCTCGCTGACGAGCTCGCGATCGCCGAGCTCGCCGAGGACGCGCGGCTCTTGCCGCCGTCCTGGAACGTGGCGCCCACCGACCCGGTCCGGATAGTGGTCGAGCGCGCCGCCAAGGGCTCAACGGAGGTGGCGCGGTCCATGCGGCTGGCCCGCTGGGGGCTCGTGCCGTCCTGGGCCAAGGATCCTGGCGTGGGCGCGCGCATGATCAACGCACGGTCCGAGTCCCTGCACGACAAGCCGGCGTTCGCCAAGCCGTTCGTGGCCCGGCGCTGCCTCGTGCTCGCCGACGGCTACTACGAGTGGCGCAAGCTGGTGTCGCTCACGGCGCCTGGTTCGAAGAAGGTGCCGAAGCAGCCGTACTGGATCCATCCCGCGGACGCCGGCGTGGCCGCCTTCGCCGGCCTGTACGAGTTCTGGCGCAACCCCGCGGCGAGCGAGACCGACCCGGACCGCTGGCTGGTGTCGACCACCGTCGTGACCCGGCCGGCGTCGGACGCCATGGCGGCGATCCACGACCGTATGCCGCTCGTGCTGCCGCGGGACGCCTGGGACACGTGGCTGGACCCTGCCGTCCGCGACGCGTCCGAGCTACTGACGGTGGACAACGCACCGCTGACCACGCGGCTCGTGGGTGATGCCGTCGGGAAGGTACAGAACAACGGGCCGTCGCTGATCGAGGAAGACCCGGAGCCGAGGGACCCGGAGCCGGTATTGGTCTGAAGCGATCGGCGTCGATGCAATTGGTCAACAGCTCGTTGACCGATCGGCGCCTGAGCCGATGCACTCGATTTGTGCAGCAGCCTGCTGCACGAATCACTCGCCGCGACGCCTGCCTCGAACCCGCCATCAACGCCGCTTCGACGGATAAGGCCGCCTACCCGGCCAGCGGCACGTCGGCCAGCGTCCGGATCCTGTCCACGACCTCCGGGTGCCGGTCGTGCCGGTCCAGCAGCACGGCGCCCATCCCGGCGTCGCGCGGACCCTGGAAGTCCTTCTCGACGTCGTTGCCGACCATCAGCACGTCGCCCGGCGAGACGCCGAGGACCTCGCACGCCGCGGCGTACGCGCGGGGTTCGGGCTTGCCCGCCGGCAGGTCGTCCGACGCGACGACGACGTCGAGATGCTCGGCCAGGCCGGTCCGCTCCAGCTTGCTTCGCTGGTGGGCCGAGTCGCCGTTGGTGAGCAGTGCGACGACCAGGCCCGCGTCGCGCACCCTGCGCAGCGCGGGCACGGCGTCGTCGAACGCGATCCAGGCCCGCTCGTAGCGGGACAGGTACCCCGAGAAGAGCTCGTCCGCCTCGGCGTCGGTGGCGTCAGCGCCCAGGAACTCGCGTACCCGGACCCGCCGCTGGTCCTGGAAGGTGATCTCGCGCCGCTGGTAGCGCGCAAAGGCGTCCTCCGCGATGGTGGACCAGGCGGTGACCAGCTCGTCCGGGTCGTCGAGGCCCAGCCCCAGCTCGGGCAGCCAGTCCAGGAGCGCCGTGCGCGAGGCGCCCTCCTGGTCCACGAGTGTGTCGTCGAGATCGAAGAGAACGACTTTCAGCACGTTCGCATCGTGTCATACGACTCCGTGCTCTAGGTGACAAGGCGGGGTGAACTCCCCCAGGAGGGCAACGGTTCGGTCGGCCCGCGCGTCCCTACGTGCGACAGGCTTTCTGTCCTCACCCCTGGGGGATTCATGACCGCACGCAGTTTGTCCCGTCCATCGCCTCGTCTGCTCACGATGGGCGTCGCCGCGACACTCGCGCTCGGGCTGCTCGGAGAGGGAGCCGCGGCGAACGTCGTGTCCGCCTCCGCAGCCACGCAGCCGACCACCACCGCCGCGACGACCACCGTCGCCGACACCACCACGGAGTCGGCCGCACCTCGGCGCGGTCTCAACCTCGTCCCGACGGGTGACACTGCGCAGGGCTACACGTACGACGGGTTCGTCTACATCGACTCGCCGGTCTGGATCGGCGCGTACGGCCAGGGCTACGAGTTCCAGGCCAAGCGCGCGACGGCGTCCGCTCCGGTCAAGCTCACCAAGACCGTGATCCGCGGTAACAAGCGCACCACCACGCAGGCCCCCGCCGCCATCGTCGACGGGCTCAACGGCTTCAAGGGCGGCCTCACCGTCAAGATCGCCACGTCCAAGGGCGAGGTGCTGCTCGAGGAGACCCGCAGCCTCTGCACCGGTGGCGGTGAACGCCAGCGCATCCAGCCGACCGGCCGCACCGAGCCGCTCTACCCCGCGTTCTGCGGCGGCAACTGGTTCACGAAGTCGACAGTGTTCGGCGTCGAGGAGGGCTGGGCCGCCAAGCTCGACGCGTACTTCGAGATCGAGACCAAGCGCACCGACCTCGTCATGACGACCACCATCAACGGCCAGGTGGCGGACTTCCTCGGTCTGCCCGCCAAGGGGCGTTCCGTGACACAGCAGATCGAGCTCGTCGACGAGTGCCAGGTATGGGGGTGCGAGGAGATCGCGAGCGAGCTCCTCGGCGAGCCCGCCGAAGGCTTCAGCACCCTCGCGGAGGACGACGCGCTGGCCACCCGGGCAGAGAACCTGCGTGCGCAGGGCGGCGCCCACGGCAGCCACTCCAAGAGCTCGGGCAACGAGCACCGCACGAACCTGTTCACGCTGGACAACCAGGAGCACACCGGCGACGTCCCGTCGCTCGGCCAGGCGGGCACCACGCCGTCGACGAAGAAGCCGGCCAAGGACAGCCTCCCGGACCTCGTGTCCGTACCGGCGTGGCAGATCGGCAACGAGGTGGACGAGGCGGGTATCGACCGGCTCACCTTCCACGCCCACGAGTGGAACGCAGGACCCGGCCCGCTGGTCGTCGAGGGCTACCGTCGCGGCTCGGCCGAAGTCATGGACGCCTACCAGATGTTCTACCGGGACGGCAAGGAGGTGGGTAACACCAAGACCGGCACCATGGAGTACCACGAGGCGCCCGAGCACGACCACTGGCACTTCCTCGACTTCGCGAGCTACGAGCTCGTGACGCCGAAGGGCAAGCTGGTGACGACCAGCGGCAAGCAGTCGTGGTGCCTCGTGCCGACCGACCCCGTAGACCTGTCGGTGAAGGGCGCCGTCTGGCGGCCCGAGGCCACCGGCCTCGACAGCGCCTGCGGTGACCGGTCCGCCCTGTGGCTGCGCGAGGTCCTGCCCGCGGGCTGGGGCGACACCTACAGCCAGTACCAGACCCAGGCGTTCGACCTGACCGGTGTGCGCAACGGGACCTACCAGATCAAGATCACCGTGAACCCGAACGGCAACCTGCACGAGCGGACTGCGTCGAACAACGTCAGCTACCGGACCATCGTGCTCGGCGGCAAGCCCGGTGCGCGCACCGTGAAGGTTCCGCCGTACGAGGGCTTCGACACGGAGGTGCCGGAGCCCGTGGAGGACTGACCAGCTCCACCCGCATCACCACGCCGCTGATCGGCAGCGGTGCGTAGGCTGCGCCCCATGAGCGCCAGCCCCACGCAGTCGACGGTCCCGTCCGGGAGCCGCATCACCTGCAGCATCTCGGACGGGATCGCCGACGTCCACCTCGACCGGCCCGACAAGCTCAACGCGCTGTCGCTCGACATGCTCGGCGAGCTCAGGGCGACCGCGCGCAGGCTCGGGCGGACCCCGGGGCTGCGCGCGGTGGTCGTCTCGGGCAACGGCCGCTCGTTCTGCGCGGGACTCGACCTCGGCGCCGCGGCCCGCAACCCGGCGGCTGTGGCGCGAGCCTTCGTGCCGACACCCCGCGGCACCAACCTGTTCCAGGAGGCCTGCTGGGCCTGGCGGCGCCTGCCCGTCCCGGTGGTCGCCGCCGTGCACGGCCACGTGTTCGGCGCCGGCGTGCAGATCGCCCTCGCCGCCGACCTGCGCCTCACGACCCCGGACGCCCGCTGGTGCGTCAAGGAGGTCGAGCGCGGCCTCGTCCCCGACATGTCGGGGATCCGCGCGCTGACGCAGCTGGTGGGCATCGAGACGGCGAAGCGCCTCACCTTCACCGCCGAGGAGTTCACGGGGGCCGACGCCGGCCGGCTCGGCCTCGCCGGGACGGTCACCGACTCGCCGCTGGACGAGGCCTTCGCACTGGCCGGCCGGATCGCCGAGCGGCGCCACGAGGCCGTCGCGGCCGCGAAACGGCTGTTCGACCGCCACTGGTCGTCGGGCGACCGGCGCACGTTCGCCGCCGAGCGGCGGGCACAGCTGAAGCTCCTACCAGGCGCGATGCGATCGCTGCGCTGACTCCGGGTCAGCCCCGGTAGGCGTGCTGGAGACGCACCGGCGCCATCGGACCGATGCCGGGGATCTCACGGATGGGCTGAGCCGTGAGCGCGTAGCGGGAGCTCGTCGCGAGCTTCGCGGCGGTCTCCTTGTCGACCAGGACCGTCGAGGGGTCCGACTGCTCGGTGAGGCGGGACGCAAGGTTGACCGTCGGACCGAAGATGTCGCCGAACCGGGACAGCACCCGTCCCCACACCAGCCCGACCCGCACCGGAATCTCCGGATCGCCCGGAGCCGCGGTGCCAAGGGCCGCGCCGGAGGTCTCCGCCAGGCCGAGCGCCACCTCCGCGCCGGTGGAGATGTCGTCGGTCACGAAGAGGACCGCGTCGCCGATGGTCTTGACCACGCGGCCGCCCGCGTTGACGATCACGTCGCGCGCACCGGCCTCGAACCGCTGCACGAACTCCGCCAGCTCCTCCGAGCCCAGGCCCGCGGTGCGCTTCGTGAACGACACGATGTCCGCGAAGCCGACAGCGCGCAGCAGCGGCAGCTGGTGGGAGTCGTTGCGGTCGTCGCCCCGGGAGCCGGCGAACTCGATGGCCGTGCGTCCCGTGAGCGCCGCGAGCTGACGCCGCCAGGCGTGCTCGAGCTGGCGGCTGAGCATCTCGGACATCTCGGGAAGCCGGTCCAGGGCCAGCAGACGGGCCGACGTCTCGTCGAGCTCGTACCGTCGCGCGAGGTGCTCCACGAGCGCCTCGACCTGCCACAGCGCCAGCCGCTCGGAGGTGTGGCCGACGGACCGGATGAACGTCATCTGGGCGCGCTCGTCCATCTGTTCCTCGTCGAACAGGCCCGCCGCGTCCTTGAGCGCCTCGACGTCGGCGTCGGTGAACCACGTCTCGGTCGGGTGCGTGACGGGCAGGCCGATCCAGCGCCAGTACCGGGTGACGAACTGCTCGTCCAGCCCCGTCAGCTCCACCACCTGCGACAGCGTGTACCGGCGGGCGCCGCCGAGCAGCGTCTCGTCGAGCCGGGCCGCGGTGTCAGCACCCGGTGCGTCGTGGTGGGTGTGAGTGGTTTCGGAATTGTGGAGCACGTCACCACTGTAGGCGCGCAGGCCTCATGCACCCGCATGGATCCGCGGGACGTCAGGCAGTGAGCGTCAGGCAGTGAGCGTCAGGCAATGAGCGTCAGGCAATGAGCGTCAGGCAATGAGCGTCAGGCTATGAGCGTCAGCACGAGCGGGATGCCCATGAGCACGATCAGCATCCCGACGACGGTGACGACGTTCCACAGTCCCAGCCGCACACCGCGCACGCCGTCGTCGCGGGAGAGCAGGACCCAGACGACCAGGAGCCAGGCGATACCGGCGGCGACGAGGCCCGCCGTCGGAGTTCCGTCGGTCTGGACGATCCCCCGGTCCAGGCGGACCGTGCTGATCAGGTACACCGCGACGATGGCCGCCGCGCAAACGATCGCCTTGGCCACCGCGGCCGTGGTTCGACCTGCCTCCATGGCGTCTCCTGCCGTCGCACGCCCGTACTTGCCTGCCATCGCTCCGGCGGACATTACCGGAGGCGCTACGGCATGCGGCAGGGATTGCCGCCGACTTCACCCCGTCTGACCGGCCAGTTCACCCGGAGGGCTACCGCAGGTGCCAGATGTCGCCGGCGGTCACCGTGCGCTCGTCGCCGGACTCCGTGCGCACCACCAGCGCCCCGGACCGGTCCAGACCGACCGCCTCGCCCGCCAGCGTGCCGGCTCCCCCCGCGAGCTCGGCGCGGACGCGGGTGCCGAGCGTCGCGGACACCGCCGTGTACTCGTCCAGCAGACCGGCCGCTGCGGCGTCGCCCCCCGCCTTCTCCCACCGCCGGACGACGGCGTGCACCTCACCCAGCAGCCGCACGAGGACGTCGGTCCGGTCGGGCCGCGGGTAGCCGGCGAGCGCCAGCGACGTCGCCGTGGGTACGGGCAGCTCGTCCGCGGACTGCGAGACGTTGAGGCCTATCCCGAGCACCACGGCCGGGGCCCCGGGTCCCGGCGTGCCCTGCGCCTCGGGTAGTACCTGGGCGAGGATGCCCGCGACCTTGCGGTAGAGCCCCAGCCCGGCGATCGTGTCGACGGCGGGGAGCAGCACGTCGTTGGGCCACTTCACGGCGGCGGTGACCCCGCCGTCGGACACCGTGCGCACCACCGCGAGCCCCGCCAGCAGCGGGAGCCAGCCCAGCGCCTCGGCAGGAACCTGCGGACGCAGCAGCACCGACACGGTGAGGCCGGCGCGAGCGGGCGTCTCCCAGGAGCGCCCGGCGCGTCCTTTGCCCGCGGTCTGGTGCTCCGCGACGAGGGCCGACGGCGCCGGCCAGCCGGCCGGGTCGGACCGGACCGCCGTGACGAGCTCGGCGTTGGTGGAGGGGGAGGTCTCGACGACCTCGACCCTCGCGAACCCCGGGACTGTCAGCTTGTCGCGATACTTGTCGCGGTACAGAGACTGGCGCATCCCTCCATACTCTCCCCTCGCCCCCGAACCTGCCCTTGGAGGAAACCCACAACGCAGCAGCGTGACCCGCTGGATGCTCACGCATCGAGCGGGAGGCATCCGACAACTACGCTCGAACTGTGAACGACGCCATCACCACCCTTGCCGGCACGCGCGCCAAGCTCGACGACCTCGACGCCCGCCGAGCGGCCGCCATCGACGTCCCCGAGCAGACGGCCCAGGAGAAGCAGCACAAGCGGGGCAAGAAGACCGCCCGCGAGCGCATCGACGCCCTGCTGGACGAGGGCAGCTTCACCGAGCTGGACGCGCTCGCCAAGCACCGCAGCCGCAACTTCGGTCTCGAGAAGAAGCGGATAGCGGGCGACGGTGTGGTCACCGGCTACGGCACCATCGACGGCCGCCAGGTGTGCATCTACTCCCAGGACTTCACGGTGTTCGGCGGGAGCCTCGGTGAGGTGCACGGCCAGAAGATCACGAAGGTCCAGGACCTCGCGCTCCGTACGGGTGTGCCGCTCATCGGCATCAGCGACGGCGGCGGCGCCCGCATCCAGGAGGGCGTCGCGGCCCTGACGCAGTTCGCCGAGATGTTCCGGCGCAACGTCGCGGCGTCGGGCGTGATCCCGCAGATCTCCCTGATCCTTGGCCCGAGCGCGGGCGGCGCGGTGTACTCCCCCGCCCTGACCGACTTCATCGTGATGGCCGACCAGACGTCGAACATGTTCATCACCGGCCCGGACGTCATCCGCACGGTGACGGGCGAGGACGTCGACTTCGAGACCCTGGGCGGCGCCCGGACGCACAACTCGAAGTCCGGCGTGGCGCACTACATGGGCAGCGACGAGGACGACGCCATCGACTACGTGCGCCACCTCATCGGCTACCTGCCGCAGAACAACCTCTCCGACGCGCCGGCGTTCCCGCCGGAGGACGACGTGCCGCTCGAGGTCACCGCCGACGACGAGGCGCTCGACGAGCTGATCCCGGACAGCGACAACCAGCCGTACGACATGCGCACGGCCATCGAGGCGGTACTGGACCCGGAGTCGTTCCTCGAGGTGCAGCCGATGTTCGCGACCAACGTGCTGATCGGGTTCGGGCACGTGGAGGGCCAGTCGGTAGGCATCGTCGCCAACCAGCCGCAGTCCATGGCGGGCACGCTCGACATCGACGCCGCGGAGAAGGCCGCGCGGTTCGTGCGGACCTGCGACGCCTTCAACATCGCCGTGCTGACGTTCGTCGACGTGCCGGGCTTCCTCCCCGGCGTCGGGCAGGAGCACCAGGGCATCATCCGCCGCGGCGCCAAGCTGATCTACGCGTACGCCGAGGCCACCGTGCCGCTGATCACCGTCATCACGCGCAAGGCCTACGGCGGTGCCTACATCGTGATGGGCTCCAAGCAGCTCGGCGCCGACGTCAACCTGGCCTGGCCGACCGCCCAGATCGCCGTGATGGGCGCGAGCGGCGCGGTGAACATCCTGCAGCGCGGCGCGCTGAAGACGGTCGCGGAGGCCGGCGGGGACGTCGACGCCGAGCGCGCCCGGCTGACCGCCGAGTACGAGGACGCCATCGTCAACCCGTGGGACGCCGCCGAGCGCGGGTACGTCGACGCGGTCATCCGCCCGTCCGAGACCCGCGTGCAGGTCGTGCGTGCGCTTCGCGCGCTGCGCACCAAGCGATCTACGCTTCCTCCGAAGAAGCACGGCAACATCCCGCTCTGACGGCGGGAGGACCGAGGCAGTTCGGACGGGATGAGGAACTAGATGAGTCACGAGGACGCCACCCACGGCCCGGCGCCGATGGGCCGCGTCGACACGGAGCCGATGCACCGTGCCGTCGATGCGCTGGCGGCTGCGCTGCACGACTACGTGGGGACGGCTGTGGGCGTGCGCGCCGAGTTCGGTGCGGCGGAGGCGGACGAGGACCCGCGGGTGCTGGCCCTCGAGTCGAAAGTGGGGCACCTGAACGCCGCCCTGTTCGACACGCTGCACGGTTCGCTCGGCATGCACCCGGACCTCACGTCGTCGGTGTGGGAGCCGGAGGACGGCGCCGACCCCGACGAGATCATCGAGTCCGAGCTGCCCGAGGGTGGCGAGTCGTTCTACCTCGGCTTCGTCGTCGCGGCGCGCGGCGGTGACGCCAGCCTGGACGGCGTCATCGACCTGCTCGACGCGGCCGGCGAGTCCGTCGCGACGCACCTCACCGAGGGCGGATACGACATCGCCGAGTGGGCCGCCTCGCGCGGCGAGGCTCCCGGTTTCGGTTTCTACGAGGAGGACGACGAGTGAGCTCCGAGGTACGTGTTGTCCGCGGCGAGCCCGACGACGTCGAGGTGGCCGCCCTGGTCGCGGGCCTCGCCGCGGTGGCCGCGGCGGGCCCCGAGCCCGACGACGCCGCGCCGCTCGACGAGTGGACCAACCACTCCCGGGTGCTGCGCGGGAACGGCGCGTCGACGGCCAAGAACTTCGGTGGGCGTTCGGGGCGGCACAACGCGGACGCCTGGCGCTGGAGCCTGCGGTCGTAGGAGAGGCCGGCCGGCCGGAGAACAACGTCTGCTCGGGGGCCAAGGGGCAGCCGTAGGCTCGCCCTCATGACCTCCCCCACACGTACCCCTACCGCGATCGACGCTGTCGCCGACGACTACGTCAACCGCCTCACCGAGCTCTCCCCGATGTCCGCCACCGGTATGGGCCTGCCCGGCCACGACCACGAGATGGACGACCTCTCGCCGGCAGGCCGCGAAGCCACCGCCCAGGCGAACCGCGAGGTGCTCGCGAAGCTCGAAGGACTTAAGCCCGCGGACGACGTCGACCGGGTAACCCTCTCCGCGATGCGCGAGCGCGTAGGACTCGACCTGGAGCTGCACGAGGCCGGCGAGTACCTCCGCAAGCTCAACAACATCGAGTCGCCGGTGCAAGGGCTCCGCGAGGTCTTCGACATGATGGCCACCGACTCGGTAGAGGCATGGGAGAACATCGCCTCCCGGATGAGCGAGCTCCCTGGCGCCGTCGACGGGTACATCGAGTCGCTCACCGCCGCCGCGGCCAAGGGCGACGTCGCCGCCATCCGCCAGGTGCGTGAGTGCGTCACCCAGGCACGGGAGCTGGCTGCCGGCGACTCGTTCTTCACGGCATTCGTGACGGGTGAGGCCGCGAGCGCCACGCTCGGCGAGGGGCACGCGCTGTCCGGTGACCTGGCGCGGGCGGCGCAGGGTGCGCAGGCCGCGTACGGCAAGCTTGCGGACTTCCTGGAGCGCGACCTCGCGCCGCAGGCGCCGGAGGCCGACGCCGTGGGCCGGGACCGGTACACCCTCTGGTCACGGTACTTCCTGGGCGCGAAGGTCGACCTCGACGAGACCTACCAGTGGGGTCTGGAGGAGCTCGCCCGGATCGTCGCCGAGCAGGAGTCGGTGGCGGCCACGATCGCCGGCCGGGGTGCGAGCGTCGAGGAGGCCGTCGCGGTGCTCGATGCCGACCCGTCGCGCAAGCTCATCGGCACGGCGGCCCTGAAGGCCTGGATGCAGGAGACCTCCGACGACGCGATCACCGCGCTGAACGGCACCCACTTCGACGTGCCGGAGCCCGTGCTCGACCTGGAGTGCATGATCGCGCCCACCCAGTCGGGCGGCATCTACTACACCCCACCGAGCGACGACTGGTCCCGGCCGGGCCGGATGTGGTGGTCGGTGCCGTCCGACGTCACGGAGTTCAACACCTGGCGCGAGAAGACGACCGTCTACCACGAGGGCGTTCCGGGCCACCACCTGCAGTGCGGTCAGGCGGTGTTCGCGCGCGCGACGCTCAACAACTGGCGCCGGCTCGCCTGCTGGGTGTCCGGGCACGGTGAGGGCTGGGCGCTCTACGCGGAGCGGCTCATGGCCGACCTCGGCTACATGGACGACCCCGGCGACCGCCTCGGCATGCTCGACGCCCAGCGCATGCGCGCCGCCCGCGTCGTGTTCGACATCGGTGTGCACCTGGGCCTCGAGGCGCCGGAGCAGTGGGGCGGCGGCACCTGGACCGCCGAGAAGGGCTGGCCGTTCCTCATGGCCAACGTGAACATGCCCGAGTCGTTCATCCGCTTCGAGTTCAACCGGTACCTGGGCTGGCCGGGGCAGGCGCCGTCGTACAAGGTGGGCCAGCGGCTGTGGGAGCAGACGCGCGACGCCGCCAAGGCCGCCGGGGGCGAGAGCTTCGACGCCAAGGCGTTCCACGCGCGGGCGCTCAACCTGGGCTCGGTGGGCCTGGACACCCTGCGCGAGGCCCTGGCCTGACCTGCCCGTTCTGGGTGTGACCGTCGCGACTGTGCGCCCGTTCCCGGCGCGACGGTCACGCCCAGAACAAGAGGGTGACGTGGGTCACGTCGGGGGGATTTTGGAATTTGCCGTTTCGCGCGGCCACTTTCTCGTTACTGTGGCGCGCGTGCCTCGCCTGGTCCTCGCCTCACAGTCCCCCGCCCGACTCGCGACGCTGAAGTCCGCCGGAGTCATCCCGGAAGTAGTCGTGTCCGGCGTGGACGAGGACAAGGTCCTCGCCGACGCCACCGAACGCTTCGGCGAGCTTGATCCCGCCGATGCCGTGCTCGTGCTGGCACAGGCCAAGGCCGAGGAGGTGGCGTCCCGGCTGGAGGACGCCCGCGACAACGCCGAGGCCGGCGTGTCGGACGGCGACGACGGGTCGTCGGCCGAGCCCATCGAGAACCCCGCCGACGTCATAGTCGTCGGCTGCGACTCCATGCTGGAGTTCGACGGCGCCGTCGTGGGCAAGCCCGCCGACGCCGAGGTCGCGCGTGAACGCTGGCGGTCGATGCGCGGCGGCAAGGGTGTGCTGCACTCGGGCCACTGGGTGGTCGACCTGCGCGACAACGACGCCGGAGGCACCGGCGGCACCCTCGGCTCGACGAGCTCGACCACCGTCTGGTTCGCCGACATCGACGACGACGAGATCGACGCCTACATCGCCACGGGCGAGCCGCTGCACGTGGCGGGGGCGTTCACGATCGACGGCCTCGGCGGCCCGTACGTCGAGCGCATCGAGGGCGACCACCACGGCGTCGTCGGCCTCAGCCTGCCGCTGCTGCGCGAGCTCCTGGCCGAGCTGGGCGTCCCCTGGCGCTCCCTCCGCACCCCGTGAACGTAGGCCGGGTCGCACTTGATCCGTCGAGCGTAGGCCGAATCGCCTCATAGGGGCTCATCCGGCGACCACCCCTACGTTCAATGCCGCTGCTGGCGACGGTGCGGGGAGGTCTAGGTCTATTCTCGGGCTCACCGGGGAGCCCGGGCGCCAACCGAGGCGAGCCAGGCGTTCTGCCATCTCGTCACCGACGCTGCGTCCGCCGTCGCCCAGTGCCCTGGCCGCCGGGAACCGGAGGACGATCACCCTGCCGGTGGCGAGCAGCCCGTTCTGGCGTGCCGCATCGTCGGCGAGCATCGCTTCCCCCGAGTGGAACGCGCGACCGTCGATCTCGACGACCACGTACCGGCCGTCGGGCAGGGTCCAGACGAAATCCACCCGCGCCAGGACGAGACCCCCAGTGACGAATGTGACCTGCTGCCCGTCCGGCGGCACCCCGTTGTCGATGAAGGACAAGCGGGCGTACGTCTCGGCGGTGGACCCGTCGCGCTCCTCGACCAGGTCGAACAGGCAGTGCACCTGGGCGGCACCACGCCGCCCACGCACGAGCTCGCGGACGCTCTCGAGCCCGGCCTCGTCGAGGAGACCCTTGTGCAGCGCATCGCTGAGCACGGCCACCGCCTCGTAGCGAGGAAGGTACGGGAGCGCCTGCGCCAGCGCGGGCACCAGCGCCGCGATCTGACGCCCCCGGTAGGGCACGTCCGCGAAGGATCGGTACCTACGGAGCACGATCCCCGCACCGACGGACGCGTACATACCGCCCGGTCGAGCTGCCTCCGGCACCAGGTCGGCAGGTAGTCCACCGACCCCGAGCAGCGCCAGCGCGCACGCCCCCGTGGCGATCCCGTCCGGGACCGCGAGCATGCCGATCCAGGCCGCCCTGCGTCGGACGTCGTCGTGCCGACCGTCTCGTAGCCGCAGCTCGACCGGTTCGGGGTCGGTGTCGTAGACGCACCGGGTGACGCGGGCCCACCGGCCCTGCCGGATCAGCAGCGCCACGGCGTGCTTGTTGACCCCCGCCGCGTCGCACTGCGCTTTGTTCACCAGGCCTTCCTGCGCCGCGGCGAGGGACAGCAGCGGGTGCGGCAGGGTCCTCTTGGGTCTCATGTCGCCGATCCCACTCTGATGATCGGCTCCGCGGAGATCACTCCGGCGGAATTGTGGACAACGGCATCAGCACGGTCCCTGTGGTCGAACTCGCATGCCGATCCCACCGCCACCCGACCTCAGACGGCTGGAGGACTTCCGGCCTCGGCACGGCCACCCGTCCCGAACGTAGGCTCAGTCGCTCCAACCCGTCGAACGTAGACGTCGTCGTCTCAAAAAGGCTCATGCAGCGACCACTTCTACGTTCGACGACCACTCCTACGTTGCCGCCGGGGATCTGGGGGGTGTCCACAACCTCGCCCAGCCAATCCGACGGATCTGGCCGGACGCCATGTCTGAACCCTCCAAACGGCCCGCGTCGGGGTTGGTCTGCTCTCCAGACTTTTCGCGACGTGCCCGGGGGCGGTACTTCGGTCGCTTATCACCGGGTTACGGTGAGCCGTGCCCAGTACCAGCCTGCCCCGAACCATCTCGAAGGTGCTCATCGCCAACCGCGGTGAGATCGCCGTCCGCGTGGCCCGTGGATGCGCCGACGCGGGGCTGACATCCGTCGCCGTCTACGCCGACCAGGACCGCGAGTCCCTGCACGTGCACCTCGCCGACGAGGCGTTCGCGCTGGGCGGTGCCCGTGCCGCGGACACGTACCTCGACCCGGCCAAGCTGCTCGACGTCGCCCGCCGTTCCGGCGCCGACGCCGTGCACCCGGGCTACGGCTTCCTGTCGGAGAACGCCGAGTTCGCCCAGGCGGTCATCGATGCAGGGCTGACCTGGATCGGCCCGCCGCCGTCGGCCATCAGGTCGCTCGGCGACAAGGTGAGCGCGCGCCACATCGCGCAGCGCGCGGGCGCCCCGCTGGTCCCCGGCACGCCGGACCCGGTCAAGGACAGCAGCGAGGTCAAGGCCTTCGCCGAGCAGTTCGGGCTGCCCATCGCCATCAAGGCGGCGTTCGGCGGCGGCGGCCGCGGCCTGAAGGTCGCGCGCACGTTCGACGAGATCGACGAGATGTTCGACTCGGCGGTCCGCGAGGCGGTCGCGGCCTTCGGCCGGGGCGAGTGCTTCGTGGAGCGCTACCTGGACAAGCCGCGCCACGTCGAGACCCAGTGCCTCGCCGACACCTACGGCAACGTCGTAGTGGTGTCGACCAGGGACTGCTCCCTGCAGCGCCGCCACCAGAAGCTGGTCGAGGAGGCGCCCGCGCCGTTCCTCACGCCGGAGCAGGAGAAGTCCCTGTACGCGGCGTCGGAGGCCATCCTGCGGGAGGCCGGCTACGTCGGCGCTGGCACGTGCGAGTTCCTCGTCGGGGTCGACGGCACCATCTCCTTCCTCGAGGTGAACACGCGCCTCCAGGTCGAGCACCCGGTGACCGAGGAGGTCACGGGCATCGACCTGGTGCGCGAGCAGCTGCGCATCGCGGCCGGCGAGCCGCTCGGCTACCACTCCCCGGTGGTTCGCGGGCACTCCATCGAGTTCCGTATCAACGGCGAGGACCCGGCGAAGGGCTTCCTGCCGGCGCCGGGCCGCCTGAACACCATCGCGTGGCCGACCGGCCCGGGCGTACGCGTCGACACGGGCGTCGTCGCCGGCGACTCGGTCTCCGGCGCGTTCGACTCCATGATCGCCAAGCTCATCGTCACGGGGGCCACGCGCACCCAGGCCGTCGAGCGGGCCCGCCGTGCCCTGCGCGAGCTCGTCGTCGAGGGCATCCCCACGGTGGTCCCGTTCCACAAGGCCGTCCTCGAGGCCGACGCGTTCGTCCCCGCCGACGGCTCGCCGTTCCGGGTGCACACCCGCTGGATCGAGACGGAGTTCGCCGACACCCTCAAGACCCTCGCGCCTGCCAAGCCTTTGGCCGCGCCGGAGGACGAGGAGGAAGAGGTGGCCGCCGAGCGCGTCGTCGTCGAGGTGGGCGGACGCCGGCTCGAGGTCGTGCTGCCCGCCGGTCTGGGGGTCGCCGCCGGTCGAGCACGTACCGCGAACGCCGCCCGTCGTCCTGCCCGGCGAGCAGCCGGAACCAAGACGTCGGGGACCGCCGGGAACACGCTGGCGTCACCCATGCAGGGCACCATCGTCAAGGTGGCCGTCGAGGACGGCGCGACCGTGGCCGAGGGCGACCTCATCGTCGTGCTGGAGGCCATGAAGATGGAGCAGCCGATCCTGGCGCACCGCGCGGGGACCGTGCGATCCCTGACCGCCGAGCCCGGCGCAGGTGTGTCGGCGGGTGCTCCCATCTGCGAGATCGTCGACTGAAGCTCGGTTTTCGCTGCCTCTGCCGGGTGAATTTTCTCAGCGGGCGGGTGAAAAAGGCTCAGCGGGTCGGTTTGCCTCCGGACCGCGGCCAGAAGGTCCCTTTTGATCGGCTAAGTTCTGCGACGTGACACACGTCGTAGTACTGAGCCCTGAAGAGGCCATCGCCCTTGTCCGCCCGCGCAAGACGCTTCCGTCGTTCGTCAGTGACCTGACCTGCGACGAAGGGGTCATCTCGCTGACCGGTGACCTGCGCCGCCTGACCTATGCCCCGCTGCCCGTCAAGATCGCGGCAAAGGCCGTCCCGGTCGTGCACGGCTCGGCCCGGATCACGTCGTTCCACGAGAACATCGCGGTGCTGCAGGTCGACGCCGACGCCGCCGGCCTGCCCGCCACGAAGCTGCTCCCGCTCGCTTCCGGGACCATCGCGAAGATGGCACGCAAGAACGGGCTGCCGGAGAACGCCGTGCAGCTCCGCAAGGACGGCACCATCTCCCTCGACGTGCGCGCCCTGATGCGCGGCTCGTTCGCCGAGGTGACGGACTTCCGTTTCGAGGGCGGCAAGGTCGTCGTCGAGGGCATCGCCGCCTGAGCCGGAGGTGCAGCGCAGGGTGCGGGCCGAGGAACGAGGCACGCGCCCGGAGCGGAACCGCAGGCTCAGGCGGTACAAGTAGAGCCTGAGCCGGAGGTGCAGCGCAGGGTGCGGGCCGAGGAACGAGGCACGCGCCCTGAGCGGAACCGCAGGCTCAGGCGGTACAAGTAGAGCCTGACCTGAGGTGTGCAGGAGGCGGATCGCTGACACGCACCGCCCCGACCTGACAGACTGACGCAGTGCCGAACGCGACCGTACCCCCGACCGATCTGCACCGGCATGGCGGGGACGGCTGGGTGACCTGCGGGGACCACCGGCACTGGGGTCTGTTCGGGGCGGCCGGGCTGCTGCTCGTCCGCCGGGACGCCGACGGGGCGCCGTCGGACGTGGTGCTCCAGCACCGTGCCCTGTGGTCGCACATGGGCGGCACCTGGGGCATCCCCGGCGGCGCGCTGGCGCCGGACGAGAAGCCCGCGGCCGGCGCCCTGCGCGAGGCTGCCGAGGAGGCGGCGATCGACCCGGCCGCCGTGCACGTCGTCGGCACGCACGTGCTGGAGCACCCGGCCTGGACGTACACGACGGTCGTGGCCGACGTCGCCCCCGGGTACCGCATCGAGCCGCGCGCGGCCGATCCGGAGAGCCTCGAGGTCCGCTGGGTCGGCCTGGCGGACCTCGGCTCGCTGACGCTGCTGCCGGCGTTCGGCGAGGCCCTGCCGCGGCTGCTCACGATGCTGGGTTAGGGTCGATTCGTGCACATCCGGATCGCGCCCGAAGAGGTGCTTGGCCTGGCGAGGATCGCCAAGCAGGCCCCGCCCATCATCACGTCCGTCGTCGGCGACGGAGACGTGATCCGCGTGGTCGCGGACCTGCGCCGGCTCGAGGACCTGCCGGGGCCGCTCAAGCTGGCCGTGAAGATCGCGCCGATCGTGCGGGCCGACGTCCACCTGGCCTCCTTCGAGCGCGGCGTCGCGACGCTCACCGTCGAGGTGAACGCCGCAGGCCTGCCGGCGCACCGGCTGCTCAGCCTCGCCGCCGCGCCGATCGAGAACGAGGTCGCGAAGCAGGGTCTGCCGCCGGGCGTCGTGGACGTGCAGCCGGACGCCCGGATCGCCGTCGACGTCGAACGCCTGCTCGAGGCCAAGGTCCCGGGCCTGACGGTCTCGCACGTGAAGATCGAGGACGGCCGCATCATCCTCGACGCGTCCGTCGCGTAGGCCTCGCCCTACTTGCCTACTCGCGCGTCCAGGACGCGGGCGCCCTCGGCGATCGAGCCCGACAGCGACGGGTAGATCGTGAACGCGGAGGCCACGTCCTCCACCGTGAGCCGGTGCTGCACGGCCAGCGTGATCGGGAAGATCAGCTCGGACGCGCGCGGCGCCACCACGACGCCGCCCAGCACCACGCCCGCCTCGGGGTGCGCGAAGAGCTTCACGAACCCGTCCTTGATGCCGAGCATCTTGGCGCGCGGGTTGCGCGCGAGCGGCAGCGTCGTGGTGATGAACTTGGAGTTCTGCGCGCGCAGCTTCTCCTCGCTGTAGCCGACGGTGGCGATCTCGGGCGCGGTGAAGATGTTGGACGCGACGGTGCGCAGCGCGAGCGGCTGGACGGCGTCGCCCAGCGCGTGCGCGACGGCGATCCGGCCCTGCATCGCGGCGACCGACGCGAGCGGCAGCACACCCGTGCAGTCGCCCGACGCGTAGACGCCGCGCACGGAGGTGCGCGATACGCGGTCCACGACGACGTGCCCCGACCCCGAGAGCCGCACCCCCGCCTCCTCGAGCCCGAGGCCCGACGTCGAGGGCACCCCGCCGACCGCCACGAGCACGTGCGAGCCGTGCACCACGCGGCCGTCGGACAGCGTCACCTCGACGCCGTCGTCCGTCCGCACGGCGCCCGCGGCGCGCGAGCGGGACAGCACGGTCATGCCTCGCGAGCGGAACACGCCTTCGAGCAGCTCGGCGGCGTCCTCGTCCTCGCCGGGCAGCACCCGGTCGCGACTGGAGACGAGCACCACGTCCGACCCGAGCGCGTTGTACGCGCCCGCGAACTCGGCGCCCGTCACACCGGAGCCCACGACGATCAGCCGCTCGGGCAGCTCGCGCAGGTTGTACATCTGCGTCCAGGTGAGGATGCGCTCGCCGTCCGGCACCGCGGTGGGCAGCGTGCGCGGGGTCGCGCCGAGGGCGAGGAGGATCGAGTCCGCCTCCAGCACCTCGGTGGTGCCGTCGGCCAGCTCCGCGACCACGCGCGCCGGCCCGTCCAGGCGCCCCTTGCCGTGGACGATCCGGATGCCCTCGCGCTCCAGCCGGCCGCGGATGTCGGCGCTCTGCGCCCGCGCGAGCGCGAGCACACGCTTGTTCACGGCCTGCAGGTCCACGAAGTGCTTGCGCTTCTCCTCGGCCGTCCCGGCGGCGGACGCGGCAGCCTGCACGCCCGCGCCGCCCAGCGCCTGCGCCGACGCGGGAGCCGCGTACGCGGACACCACGGGGATGCCGCCGGTCGCCAGCGAGACGTCGACGTCGGACAGCGGGTCCACCACGTCGTCGGGCATGCGGATGCCGAGCTCGGGGGCGCGGTCCGCGATGGTCATCCACTCGGCGGTGGCGATGAGGGTCTTGGAGGGGACGACGTCGGTGAGGACCGCCGCACCGCCCATGCCCTGCTGCTCGACCACGGTGACCTGGGCGCCGTGGCTGCGTGCCACGAGCGCCGCCTCGTAACCGCCGGGTCCACCTCCCACGACGACGACGTGGGGCGGGACAGCGGTGGGATCGAGGGGGGTCACGATCTCATTCTCGCATCGTCCACGGCTGTCGAGGATTCGCCGGGGGCCGTGCGCGCGTGCCACGGTGAAAGTGGCGTTAACCTCGGACCATGAGCACGGACCTCGATCTTGACGACCCGACGACCGACCCGTTCGACGTCGCTGCGGCGGCCGCCGAATACATCGCGGCGAAGACGGGGGTGCCAGGGCACGACATCGCGCTCGTCCTCGGCTCCGGCTGGGGCGGTGCGGCAGAGCTGATCGGTGATGTCGTCGCCGAGATCCCCACCGCCGAGATCCCCGGCTTCCTCAAGCCCGCGGTCAAGGGCCACCTGGCCACCACGCGGTCCATCCGCTTCGAGCGGCCCGACGGCGCGGTGCGCCACGCGCTCGTCCTCGGCTCCCGCACGCACCTCTACGAGGGCCTCGGGCCGCGTCGTGTGGTGCACGGCGTCCGCACCGCCGCGGCCGCCGGCTGCGAGACCGTGATCCTCACGAACGGCTGCGGCAGCGTGCACATCGGCTGGCGTCCCGGCCAGCCCGTCCTCATCAAGGACCACCTGAACCTCACCGGCCAGACGCCGCTCGAGGGCGCCAAGTTCGCCGACATGACGGACGTGTACACGCCGCGCCTGCGCGACGTCGCCCGGAGCGTGGACGCGGACCTGCCGGAGGGCGTCTACGCGCAGTTCCACGGCCCGCAGTACGAGACGCCCGCCGAGGTCAAGATGGCCTCCCTGATGGGCGCCGACCTCGTCGGCATGTCGACGGCGCTCGAGGCCATCGCCGCCCGGCACTGCCGCATGGACGTGCTCGGCATCTCGCTGGCCACGAACCTCGCGGCCGGGATCAGCCCCCACCCGCTCTCGCACGAGGAGGTGCTGGAGGCGGGCCGGGAAGCCGGGCCGCGGATCAGCGACCTGCTCGCTCGGGTGATCAAGCAGATCTGACGCCAGTGTCCGCCAACCTGCCTACCACCACCGAGGCGCTCTCCGCGCCCGATCTCGTCGCGCGCGCCGAGGCCTGGATGGCCGCCGACGTCGACGCTGCCGACGTCGCCGAATTGCGCAACCTGGTCGCCCGCACCACCGACGAGCGGGTGGGCGACCTGGCCGTCGCCGAGCTCGCCGACCGGTTCTCCGGCCTGCTGCAGTTCGGCACGGCCGGCCTGCGCGGAGCCATGGCCGCCGGCCCGAACCGGATGAACCGCGCGGTGGTGATCGCCGCCGCCGCCGGCCTCGCTGCCTTCCTCACCAAGGAGATCGGCCGCGGCACCCCGCGCGTCGTGGTCGGGTTCGACGCCCGGCACCGGTCCGCCCAGTTCGCCCGCGACACCGCGGCGGTGCTGGTCGCTGCCGGCGCCGAGGTGCAGCTCATGCCCGCACCGGGCCCCACGCCCGTCCTGGCGTTCGCGGTGCGGCACCTGTCCGCCGACGCCGGCGTCATGGTCACCGCGAGCCACAACCCCGCGGCCGACAACGGCTACAAGGTGTACCTCGGCGGCCGCGTCGTCACCGACGCGGGTCAGGGCGCGCAGATCGTCCCCCCGTACGACGCCCTGATCGCCGGTGAGATCGCGCTCGTACGCGCCGCGAAGGACGTGCCGCGCGCCGAGTCCGGCTGGACCGTGCTCGGCCGCGAGATCACCGAGGACTACCACGCGGCGGTGGCCACCCTGCACGACGGCGAACCGCGCAACAAGCTCCGTATCGTCACCACGTCGCTGCACGGCGTGGGCGGCGTGGCCGTCGCGCGGGTGCTGGCCGAGGCAGGCTTCGCCGACGTCGTACCGGTCGAGGAGCAGGCCGAGCCCGACCCGGACTTCCCCACCGTGGCGTTCCCCAACCCGGAGGAGCCCGGCGCCATCGACATGGCGCTCGCCCTCGCCCAGGACGCCCACGCGCAGCTCGTCATCGCGAACGACCCGGACGCCGACCGCTGCGCCGTCGCGGTCCTCGACCCGCAGTACGGGACGTACCAGGGCGCGGAGACCGCGTCCTCGCAGGGCTGGCGGATGCTGCACGGCGACGAGGTGGGCATGCTGCTCGGCTGGGACGCGGCCGAGCGCACGGCCCGCGCGGGCACGGGTGGCACGCTGGCCTGCTCGATCGTGTCGTCGCGCGCGCTGGCGGCCATCGCCGCCCGGCACGGCCTGGCGCACGCCACGACGCTCACCGGCTTCAAGTGGATCTCGCGCACCCCGGACCTCGTGTTCGGGTACGAGGAGGCCCTGGGCTACTGCGTCGACCCCGAGCACGTGCGGGACAAGGACGGGCTCTCGGCGGCGGTCGCCGTCGCCCAGCTGGCCAACCGCCTCGCCGCGGACGGCCGCACGCTCCTGGACCGCCTGGACGACGTCGCCCGCACCTGCGGGCTGCACGTCACCGGCCAGGTGTCGGCCCGGTTCGAGGACCTCGCGCTGATCGAGTCGACGATGACGGCGCTCCGCACGTCGCCGCCGGCCGTCCTGGCGGGTTCGCCCGTCGACTCGGTGCGCGACCTCGCCGAAGGCCTCGACGGCCTGCCGCCCACCGACGGCGTCGTGCTGCTGACGGCCGACGACACCCGCGTGATCGTGCGGCCGAGCGGCACCGAGCCCAAGGTCAAGTGCTACATCGAGGTGGTGTCGCCGGTCGCTCCGGACGCCTCGGCCAACACCCTGTCCGCGGCGCGGGTGGCCGCGCGCGACCGCCTGGCCCGGGTGCAGGCGGACCTCCGGTCGGCGCTGGGCCTCTGACGACAGCGGTCCCGCCACCCTCGCGGGGTGGCGGGACCGGTCAGCTGCTGTCGGACGAGCGGCTGGACGAGCTACTGCACGACCGCCGGCAGGACGTCCATGGCGTCCGGGTTGGCCTCGACGAACTCCGGCACCTCGTCCTTGGCCACCGCCTGCATGAGCGGGTCGAACACCGCCCGGTCCAGCACGACTATGGACTGCCCGTCGGCGCTGCGCCCGGTGCCGGAGTAGGGCGCGGTCATGAACGTGATGTCGTTCGTGGCCATGCCCTGGGCGCCCATGACGAGATCCTGGATCTTGTCGATAGTGAGGCCCTCGTCGACGGCCACCGAGCTGGTGATGGCCTCGAGGAAGTTGGCCATCTTCAGGGGTTCGCTCATGCTGTTCTTCGCCTTGGCCACGATCGCCCGCATCCAGGCCTGCTGCCGCTGCACACGGCCGAAGTCGCCGTTCGCCAGCGCGTACCGCTCACGCGCGAACTCAAGTGCTTCCTCGCCGGTCATCGCCTGCCGCACGGAGCCGCCGTTGCCGTCGGGCACGGTGATCTCGACACCGTCCAGGGAGTCGGTAAGAGCCTCGAACGACTCGAAGTCCGTCACCGCGAAGTGGTCGATCCGGACGCCCGTCAGGTTCTCGACAGTCTGGATCATCAGGGCCGGGCCGCCGTAGGAGAACGCGGCGTTGATCTTGGCCTCGCCGTAGCCGGGGACGGGAACCCAGGAGTCGCGGGGGATGGAGATCGCCGCCGCCGACTTCCGGTCCGCTGCCAGGTGCACGAGCATGATCGCGTCGGTGCGCTGCGCACCGGCCTTCCATGCGGTCGGGTCGCCGGCCGAGATCCGGCTGTCGGAGCCGAGCACCAGGATGTTCACGGGTGCGGTCGGGCCCTCGACCGCGGGGGCGCTGGGCCGCGTCGAGGGATCTACGTCGGCGAACGGGTCGTCGATCCGCTCCAGGTTGTCGTCGAGCGACATCCGGTACGCGTAGTAGGCCGCGACGCCTCCCCCGCCCACGAGCAGCAGAGCACCGACCACGAGGCCGGCGACAAATCCGCGGCTCCGAGGTGCGCGCCGGGCGTGACGAAGATCGCCGTCCACCGGGTTGGGCGGGGCGAGAAGATCGCTCATTCGATCGGGTGCGGCCATAGGTGTTGATCATAGTGGCGAACGTGACTACTACTCTTGAGCCTGGCCTGCAACCGGAGCGTCGTTTCAGGGGTGAATCTCGGTGCCCGCCCAGGTGGCACCGAACAGCGAGGGGAGTCGCAGTGAACGCTGCCGCGAAACAGCCGCAGGACCGCTCGATCCTCCTGGTCACGCACCATTTCGCACCCGAGACGGGAGCCCCCCAGCGGCGCTGGGGAGCACTCACCGAACACCTGGTCACAGCGGGTTTTCCGGTGACCGTCCTGACGCCTCCGCCACACTACCCGTCGGGAAAGATCACCCACTCTTCACCTTCGCACCTGCCTGGTTCCGTGCAGAAGGGCACCAACGGCGAGAAGATCATCCGGGTGAATTTTCGCGAGCATTCTCATGGGCTCGGTTCTCGGGCCGCGGACCAGACGGTCGCAGCGATCAGCTCGGTCCTGTACGGCATCCGGCCTTCCGCCGGCCGGCCGGCCGTGGTGATCGCGACGGTCCCCGGAATCCCGAGCGTCGTCGCCGGCTGGGCGCTCGCCCGCTGGCACCGGTCCCGGTTCGTGGTCGAGATGCGTGACGCCTGGCCGGACCTCATCCAGCCCAGCGGCATCCTCCTGCGCCGGGACCGGCCCGGCGGCCTGCGCCGTCGGCTCCGTGATCTCGTGGCGCGCGTGGTGCACCGCACCGTCACGCGCCTCCAGACCCGGGCGGACCTCGTGGTCACCACCACCGCCGCCTTCGCCGAGATCCTGCGCGCACGTGGCGTCCGCAACGTGGCGGTTGTCCGCAACGGGACGGCGTTCGAACCGGTGCGCGGGAACGCTCCGGTGCGTCTTGCCGGCCGCCCGCTGCGGGTCGTCTACGCGGGCACCGTCGGCCGGTCGCAGGGCCTCGACGTCGCCGTACGCGCCGCCGCACTGGTCCAGGAGCGCGGTCACGCGCTGGACGTCCGCATAGTCGGGCACGGCAACGAGCTGGAGCCGCTCCGGCGCCTGGCGGCCGAGCTCGGCGCGCCGGTACGCGTCGAGCCGTCGGTGCCGTCCACCCAGGTGCGCGAGCTGTACGCGTGGGCGGACACCGTCGTCGTCTCCCTGCGGGACTGGGAACCGTTCGAATGGACGGTCCCGTCCAAGCTGTACGAGGTGATGGCGTCCGGCGTCCTCGCCTCGGCGAGCCTGGCCGGCGAGGCAGCGAACCTGGTCACGATGAACGGCGCGGGCGCTGTCGTGCGCCCCGGCGACGTCGAGGGCCTCGCCGACCTGTGGTGCGGCTGGCTGTCCGACGGCGTTGTGCCCGCCGCATCGTCCGACGCCGCGGCCTGGGTCGCCGAGCACGCGAGCGACGGGGTGCTGGGCCACCGGTACGCCGAGCTCCTCGACGCCCTGTTCCCGAGCCCGGTGCCGGACGCCCCGCTCGACCGGAGGGCAAGGGTCTGATGGCGCTGCCGTTCCAGCGCGCGGGCGAGCTCGCGCGCAACCTCCGTTTCACCGCGTCGTTCGTGGCGCGCACGCTCGTCGAGGACCCGCTGTGGCTCGCCGTCCAGGCGGCCCGGCGGGCTCCGGAGCCGCTGCGCCGGCCCCTGGTGCGTGCACTTGGGTTCGCGCAGTCGCCGTCGGCCCCGCACGCGCTGGGGCTGATGCTGGCCGGCGACACGGCACACGCGGCGGACGAGGCGGAGCAGCTGCTGGAACGGCACGACGGCCGCGGCCGCCGGGTCGCGGCAGAGGTAGCCGTCGCGGTGGGCAGACCTGAGCTGCTCGACGACATCGACGAGGCCGGACCCGCGCGCTACCGGGCGGCCTGGCTGCTGGGCGACGCCGACTCCATCGGACCGGACGCACCCGCCGGGCTCCGCGCCCAGCTGGCCGTGCTGCAGCCGGAGCCAGCAGACGACGGAGGGAGCCAGGCACCCGGCACCGTGCCGGGGCTGCCGGGACCACCGGGCCCGGGCGGCATCACCGTGCTGCACCACCTGACCAACTCCCTGCCGCACACGCAGAGCGGCTACACGCTCCGCTCGCACGCGATCCTGCTGGCGCAGCGCGCCGCGGGGACGCCCGCGGTCGCGACCACGCGCCCCGGCTACCCGCTGACCATCGGGTCGCTCACGGCCCGCGGGACCGACGTCGTCGACGGCGTCACCTACCACCGCCTGGTCCCTGACCGCGTGGCGTCCGACGTCGCGCGCCGGATCGCGCAGGAGACGGACCTGCTCACCGAGGCCGCGCGGGACGCGGGCGCGGACGCCCTGCACACCACCACGCCGTCGACCAACGGCAGCCTGGCGCGCGCCGCCGCACGGCGGCTCGGGATCCCGTGGGTCTACGAGGTGCGCGGGCTGCCCGAGGAGACCTGGGTGGCGTCGCACGGCACGCCCGCGGCGCGCGCCCGGGCGGCGGCGTCCCGCCGTCGGGCACTGATGCAGGCCAAGGAGACCGAGCTCGCGCTCGCGGCCGACGCCGTGGTGACGCTCAGCGGAACCATGCGCGACGCGCTGGTGACGCGCGGCGTCCCCGCCGACCACATCACCGTGGTGCCCAACGCGGTACCCGACAGCCTGCTCGCCGCCCAGCACCCGACGCCGGAGGCGGCGCGGGCCGCGCTCGGCCTGCCTGCCGGTCCGGCGATCGGGACGGTGAGCAGCCTTGTCGACTACGAGGGTCTGGAGACGGTGGTCCGCACGGTGGCGACGCTGCGCGCCCGCGGGCACGAGGTCACGGGCCTGCTGGTGGGCGACGGCGTCTCGCGGCCCGGCCTGGCCCGCCTCGCGGACGAGCTCGGCGTCGCCGACCACGTGGTGCTGCCCGGACGGGTGCCGCCCGGTGTGGCACAGACCTGGCTGGCCGCGCTCGACGTCGTGCTGGTGCCGCGCCGCGACCACGAGGTCACGCGCCTGGTGACCCCGCTCAAGCCGGTCGAGGCGATGGCCGTAGGCCGCCCGGTGGTCGCCAGCGACCTGCCCGCGCTGGTGGAGGCCGTCGGCGGCGCCGGGCTGCACGTCGGCGCGGATGATCTGACCGGCTGGGCCGATGTGGTCGCTACCCTCCTGGACGACGCCGGACGGCGTGCCGAGCTGGTCGAGCTGGGCCGGGCGGTGGCCATCGAGAGGACATGGGTGAGGAACGCGGAGACGTATCTGGGGATCTACCGGGAGTGTCTGGGGGTCAAGGCATGAGCTCGGGCCCGGAGACCGGGTCGTACACGGCCCTGTTCGACGCGTCGCCGACGACCACCAAGCTCGTGACGCTCGGCAACCTGTCCCGCGTCGGCGCACGGCCCCCGCTGGGGCAGTACGTGCGCCTGCTCTGGGCGCGCCGGCACTTCCTGTGGGCGGACGCGCGGGCCAAGGTCACCAGCGGAACCCGGCAGAGCCTGCTGGGCCAGGCCTGGCTGGTCCTGGACCCGCTGATCAACGGTGCCGTGTACTTCGTGGTGTTCGGCCTGCTGATGAAGGGTGGGCGAGGTATCGAGAACTTCATCGGGTACCTCCTGATCGGTGTGTTCCTGTTCCAGTTCACCACCGCGTCGATCAACGGTGGTGCGCGCTCGGTGCAGACCGGCAAGAACCTGATCCGTGCGTTCACCTTCCCGCGGGCGGCGCTGCCGATCTCGGTGGTGCTGCGCAACCTGCTCAACCTCGGCCCCACGCTCGTGACGCTGGCCGCCCTCATCTACTTCATCGCCCCTGTGGAGGAGTACACCTGGCGCCTCGCCCTGGTGCCCGCCGCCCTGGCACTGCAGGTCATGTTCACGACGGGGCTCGCGCTCCTGGTGGCCCGGTGGGCGGCCGCGCTGCCCGACGTCGCGAACCTCATCCGGATGTCGATGCGTATCTGGCTGTACGCGTCAGCGGTGTTCTTCTCGTTCGACACCCTTCTCGAGGACCGGCCCGACATACAGAGGGTGCTCGAGACCAACCCGATGTTCATCGTGCTGGACATCGTGCGCGACTGCGTCCTGTACGCCACGACGCCCGACCCGATGCGCTGGGTGTGGCTCGGCGGCTGGGCCGTCGGCATGCTGCTGATCGGGTTCATCACCTTCTGGCAGGCGGAGGAGAGCTATGGCCGCTGACCTCGACTACCCCATGCCGCCGCCGCAGCTCAGCAAGGGCCGGCCCGCGTCGATGCCTGTGCCGGTGCAGCGGCCGCTGACGGGAGCGATCCCGATGTCGGTGCAGGCCCCGCCGCACACCGGCCAGCTCGCCGCCGTCGCGCCGCGGTCCGGGAGCACTCCTGTGCTGTGGCCGACGGTCGCCGTCCAGGGCCTGCGCATGTTCTACCGCACGCCGTCGACGGACACGTCCAGCGGCCGCCGCGCCAAGCTCAGGCGGACGGTGCTCAACGCCCTGGGCCAGGAGCCCAAGGTGACGGTGCGCGCGCTGACGGACATCTCGTTCGTCGCCAACTCCGGCGAGCAGATAGGCATCGTCGGCCAGAACGGCTCCGGCAAGAGCACGCTCCTGCGGATCATCGCGGGGCTGGAGAAGCCCACCAAGGGCCAGGTGCTGGCCGAGAGCACGCCGGTGCTCATCGGCGTGAACGCCGCGCTGGTCCCCGACCTGCCCGGCGAGGAGAACGTACGGCTCGGCTGCCTGGCGATGGGCCTGTCCCCCGCCGAGGCGCAGGCCGCCATCCCCGACGTCATCGAGCTGGCCGGCCTCGGCAAGTCCATCTACCTGCCCATGCGCACCTACTCCTCGGGTATGGCGGCACGCCTGCGCTTCGCCATCGCGACGGCTGCACGCCCCCACATCCTGCTCATCGACGAGGCCCTGGCCACCGGTGACGCCGCGTTCAAGGAACGCAGCGAGGTCCGCATGGAGCGCCTACGGAAGGAAGCGGGAACTGTGTTCCTCGTGAGCCACGCCGCACAGACCATCGAGGAGTCGTGCACGCGCGCCATCTGGCTGCACCACGGCCGCCTCGTGCTCGACGGCGAGGCCCAGGACGTCGCCGTCCGGTACCGCAAGTGGGCGTGGGCCCACGCGAAGGACAAGCCGGACGACGCCAAGCGGATCCTCGAAGAAGCCTTCGCCGAACGACGGGAGACAGAGGTGCGGTTCGACACGCCCGAGCCGGCCAAGGGACCGGTACGCGAGCGGCATGCCCGGCCCAGGGGCCGCGACGCCAAGCAGGCGAAGACCAGGGCAGCGCGTATCGCGGCGCTCCAGACGGAGGCGGGCGACCTGTGAACCGGCCCCTCGTCATGACCGTCTACGGGACGCGCCCCGAGGCCATCAAGGTCGCGCCGGTCATCGCTGCCCTCGAGGCCGACGACCGGTTCGACTCGCTGACGGTCGTCACCGGCCAGCACCGGGAGATGCTCGACCAGGTCAACGAGGTCTTCGGCATCGTGCCGGACCACGACCTCGACATCATGAGCCACGGCCAGACGCTCGGGCAGATCTTCGCCCGTGTCATGAGCCGGCTCGACCCGATCCTCGCGGAGCACCGGCCCGACGCCGTCATCGTCCAGGGCGACACGTCGACGTCGGCGGCCGCCGCGCTCGCCGCGTTCTACCGGCAGATCCCGGTGGTGCACCTGGAGGCGGGGCTGCGCAGCGGCGACATCATGTCGCCGTTCCCGGAGGAGGCGAACCGCAAGATCACCTCGCAGATCGCCGCGCTGCACCTGGCGCCGACCCTGCGGAGCCTCGCCAACCTCGTGGCCGAGGGCGTCCAGCTGGAGAACATAGTGGTGACCGGCAACACGGTCATCGACGCCCTCTACCTCGCGGTGCAGCGCCGGACGGCGTTCACGGACCCGGCGGTCGCCCGGGTGGCGTCGTCGGGCCGCCGGGTGGTGCTCGTGACCACCCATCGCCGGGAGAACTGGGGCGATGCCATGCAGGGCGTCGGCCGCGCCCTGGCGCGGATCGCCAGGCGGTTCCCCGACGTCGAGGTGGTGCTGCCCGTGCACCGCAACCCCGTGGTGCGGGACGCCGTGCTGCCGCACCTCGCCGGGCTGTCGAACGTCACGGTGACCGAGCCGCTGGGCTACGGCGAGTTCACCCATCTGCTGTCGCTCTCCACCCTGGTGCTCACCGATTCCGGCGGGCTCCAGGAGGAGGCGCCGAGCCTCGGCAAGCCGGTGCTGGTGATGCGGGACAACACCGAGCGCCCCGAGGCCGTCGAGGCAGGCACGGCCCGCCTGATCGGGACCGCCGAGGAGCGTGTGGTGGCCGAGGTGCACCGGCTGCTGACGAACGAGGCGGCCTACGCCGCCATGGCGCAGGCCGTCAACCCGTACGGGGACGGGCACAGCGCGAAGCGGGTACTGGACGCGACGGCGCGCGTGCTCGCGCCGGTGCTGCCCGACGTGCTGCCCGACTTCGACCTGGTGGACGAGCAGTTCACCGCCGTGACCGCAGAGGCAGTTTCCGCAGAGGGTGGGGTATGAGCAAGAGCAAGACCAGGGTCTTCATCTACGGCTCGTGCGTGTCGCGGGACACGTTCGAACATCTCGATCCCGAGAAGTTCGAGCTCGTCGCGTACGTGGCGCGCCAGTCGGCGCTGAGCGCCTACACCCGCCCGGTCGAGCTCATGGCGCCGCCGACCCTCGAGTCGCAGTTCCAGCAGCGGATGCTCTCCGGTGACTTCGCGTCGAGCCTGCGGCCGCAGATCGCCTCGGCCGCGGCGGGCACCGACCTCGTGCTGGTCGACCTCGTCGACGAGCGCCTGGGCGCCTACCTGCTGCCCGACGGGTCGGTGATCACCCGCTCGCTGGAGCTCATCCAGTCCGGCTCCGAGCAGTACCTGCCCCAGGGTGCCCAGTACCTCGCGTTCGGCACGCAGCAGCACTTCGAGTACTGGCAGACGGCGATCAGCTACATCGGGGAACGCGTGCGGCACTACATGCCGCAGGCCAACGTGGTGCTGCTGGACATCCCGTGGGCGGAGTGGTCCGAGACCGGCGAGAAGACGCCGGAGTCCTTCGGCGTCTCGGCCCGGGACGCGAACCCGGTGTTCCAGTCGTACGCACAGTTCGCGGCGCAGACACTGGCCAGGCAGGTGATCTCGCTGGACCCGTCCGAGGTGGTGTCCAGCGCTACCCATCCGTGGGGCGACGCGCCGTTCCACTACGCGGAGAACGTGTACCTGAACATCGTGCAGCAGCTCACGGGTGCCGAGGGCCGGGTGATCTGGGGGACGGGCGCGACCCGGACGATGACCGCGGACCTGCCGGTGCAGCAGGACGCCGGTGGCACGGCCCCGGCGGCCGACCCGAGCGCTGCCGTGCCCGAACGCGCAACCGTCCAGCAGCGGGTCCCCGATGCCGCGCAGGACACGCAGGGCGCACAGGGTGCCGCCGCGCCGCTCCGGCGGCTGGAGGGCGGTCCGAACTTCCTCATCGCGGGCACCCAGCAGGGTGGGACGCAGTGGCTGCAGCACCAGCTCAGCCGTCATCCGCAGGTTGACGTGGCCAAGGACGCCGCTCCGTTCTTCAGCCGGCCCACGCGGCTCGCCAAGGACGAGGAGATCCAGAAGTTCCTCCAGCCCTTCGCGGACGGCGGCAAGCCGCTGCGGGGCCACCGCTCACCCGGGTACTTCTGGGTGGCCGATCCCCGGAGCGAGTTCTCCCCGCCACGGAAGCACGACACGGCTGCCGCGATCCGGGACATGCTGGACCCGGGCGCTCCCGTCCTGCTCAGCCTGCGCAGCCCCGTCGAACGAGCGATCTCGGCGTACTGGCGGCATTTCTCGAACGCCCAGATCGAGCTGGGCGCCGGCATCTTCCAGAGCCCGGCCCGGCTCGGCATCGTCGACCTCGGTTTCTACCGGCGGCACTACGAGGACTGGGCGCGCACGCTCGGCCCGGAGCGCCTGCGTGTCCTCGTCTTCGACGACCTCGTCGACCGTCCGCGCGAGTACCTGCAGGACGCGCTCGGCGCCCTGCGGGCCGACGACGCGCCGGAGTTCTGGGAGTCCCTCAAGCCCAAGGTCAAGGTCGGTAACGTCGACTGGCTCCCGCAGTTCAGGAAGCAGAGCCCGATCACCGCTCAGGAGATCGCGGCGCTCTACGCGCTCTACGCCGACGACATCCGGTTCATGGAGGAACTCCTCGGCCGCAAGCTGCCGAGATGGCACAACGTCGGGCGCCTCGTCAAGCAGTACACCGCCGAAGGAAAGTAGAACCGTGTACGACTCAGCCGCCGCGCGCGACCCTCTCGGTTGCGTCTTCATCGTCACGTACGGGCGATCCGGTTCGACCCTGCTCCAAGGGATCCTCAACTCGATCCCCGGCTACGTGATCCGCGGCGAGAACGGCGACTCCTTGTACAGCCTGTTCGCGTACTTCAACACGCTCGACAAGGCGAGCCGCGAGCACACCGACCCGAAGAAGAAGTCGCCGGACACGCCGTCGCACCCGTGGTTCGGGATCAACCAGTTCTCGCCCGAGACGACGCTCGCTCTGCTGCGCTCACTCGTCCTGGCCTCGCTGTTGCAGCCTCCGGCAGGAACCCGCGTGACGGGCTTCAAGGAGATCCGCTGGGTGCACTCCAACTGGCGCCCCTACGCGGACTTCCTGATCCGCCTCTTCCCCCGGGCGCGGTTCGTCATCAACACCCGTGACCACGCCGACGTGCTGGCGAGCAAGTGGTGGAGGGAGCGGGAGAACGGCGCCGCCATCCTCGATCGCGCGGAGGCCCAGTTCGCCGAGCTGGAAGCCGCGTACCCGAACCGCACGCACCGTGTGCACTACAACGACTACACCACCGACCCCAGCTCGCTCGAAAGCCTCTTCGAGTGGCTCGGCGAACCGTTCGACAAGGAACGCATCAATGACGTCCTCACTCGCAAGCACTCCTACTGAGAGCCCGACGGCCACGCCGGACGCCTGGATCGCGGGCAACTCGCACCTGATCTCCATGCTCCTCGCGCGCGAGGGCTCCCTCGGCGCGCCACGGAAGAACTGGGTGGGCGACGGCGAGGAGAAGCGGTGGACGGTCGATGACACCACGCTCGCCTTCGCCCGGTTCGGCAGCGGAAAGATCGAGACCGAGGTCTTCAGCAAGGTCGTCGACGGCAAGGTGACGCTCATCGACCCCGCCTACCGGAAACAGTTTCGCAAGCTGTCGGGGACACCTTTTGTCTCCCCCGAACATCTCTGGGGCTTCTGCAACATCAACAACAACTCGCGGAACTTCCGCCGGCCGATGTGGCAGAAGTACGCACCCACGCACCTGGCGCACCCCGGAGCGAGCCCGCTCTCGTACGACGCCGTGCGTGCCATCGTGGAGCACGACCACCACGGCGTCCGAGTCTTCTTCGAACAGCTCAAGAAGGTCGGAGTGGAGTTCTTCGCCATCTCCGCACCCCCTCCCCGGCGCGACCACCCGACCGCTCGCACCCAGTACGGCCGTGACCTCGCGCTCTACCTCGACACCCTCTCCAGGGACATCTGGCACGAGTGGCTGGGCGAGCGCGGTATCACCGTGATCGAGCCGCCCGCCCGAACGGTCGACGAGGACGGCTTCCTGCGGGAGGAGCTGTACCACGTCCGCGACACGCTGCCCCCGGACGTGTCCCACGGCAACGCGGCGTACGGCCGCATGCTCGTCACCGAGATCACCCAACACGTGAACACCGTCCGAAAGGCAGCCTGAACCAGTGCACCCCTACGAGGATCTCCCCAGCCGCGCGTTCTGGAAGCAGGCGGTCGCCCAGCGCAACGCCATGGAGCTCGCTGACGTGTACGTCCCGCGCTTCGAGATCTCCCGGACTACACGGATCACGGCTGCCGGCAGCTGCTTCGCGCAGCACATCGGCAAGCAGTTCAAGAAGCGCGGGTACCGGTTCATGGACGTCGAGCCCGCCCCGGTCGCACTGCCAGAGGAACAGCACAACAAGTTCGGCTTCGGGATGTACTCCGCTCGATACGGGAACATCTACAGCGCGCGGCAGCTCGTGCAGACCTTCGCGCGTGCGCGCGGCGAGCACACACCCGTCGACGAGTACTGGACCGACGGTGAGCGTTTCTATGACCCGTACCGACCTTCGATCGAGCCCCGTGGGTACTCGAGCCTCGAGGAGCTTCGCATCCACCGCGACGCACACCTGAGAGCCGTGAGCTCGCTCCTCGCCCAGACCGACCTCTTCGTCTTCACGTTCGGACTCACCGAGGCGTGGGAGAACCTGGAGGACGGGACGATCTACCCGACGTGCCCAGGCACGGTCCACGGCGACTTCGACGAGACCAGGCACCGATTCGTCAACTTCAGGTTTCGACAGGTGCTCGAGGACTTCGAGTCCTTCATCGCCTACGCGCGGTCGATCAACCCGGCAATGCGATTCCTGATCACGGTGTCACCGGTTCCCCTGACCGCCACGGCGTCCGGTAACCACGTTCTTCCCGCCACTGTCGCTTCGAAGTCGATCCTTCGTGCTGTGTGCAGCGAGCTGCACGACACGTACGACTTCGTGGACTACTTCCCCTCCTACGAACTCGTTTCCTCGCATCCGATGCGAGCCCTGGCGTACGAGCCCAACCTGCGGTCGGTCTCCGCCGCAGGCGTCGCGCAGGTGATGGATGTCTTCTTCTCGGCGCACGGCGACGCCGGCAAGCCGGAACCTGTTCGAGAAGCGGACAAGGCCGTAGCCCCGACGATGCCTGAGCAAACTGCGGACGACGTCGTCTGCGACGAACTGATCCTTGAGGCTTTTGGACGATGACTGCATACATCGCGGGCAACTCCCACGTCATCTGCCTCGTTGGCGCGGCCAGAGAGTCCGTCGCCGGCCGTGCGACCCACCTCAAGGCCAAGCGGGTCGCCCCACGCCACTTCGCGGTCGGTGACACCGGAATCTTCTTCACCGGCATCACGAAGGACCTGCTCACACCGGGCATCTTCGGCGCTGTCGACCAGGGGTCGCTCAAGTTCACCGACCAACGCTTCCAGCAGGACCTTGCCGAATGGACCGGTGAGAAGACGGTCCCTGCGACGAGCCCGTGGGGCCTCTGCAACGTCGGAAACGCCTCGCGGCGGCTCTACCGTGACGCGATGTGGCGGACCTTCGCGCCGACCCATCTGGCGCAGGGCGGACTTACCCCCGTGACGGACGACGCGATCAGAGCCATGCTCGAATCGGATCACCGAGGCGCACGGATGGTCTACGAACGGCTCGCCGTTCTCGGCATTCCCGCCTTCGCGATCTCCGGGCCACAGCCTCGACGCGCTCACCCAGCCATGACCGAGGACGGCTACCGACCCGAACTCCTGCTGCACCTTGACTCGCTCGCGCGGGAAGTGTGGCGCGAGTGGCTCGCCGGCCGAGGCCTCGCGCTGATCGAGCCTCCCGCCGAAGCGGCCGACGCCGACGGCTTCCTGCGACCCGAGTTCGAGAATGTGCGGGAAGAGGGCGAGGCCGACCGCATCCACGGGAACGAGCTGTACGGGGAGCTCATGGTTGCCCGTATCGCCGAACATGTAGCCCGCCAGAACCCATGATTCCTGCGCCCATGGCCGCCGACACGGTCGATCCCATCCCGCCCGGTGCTCGCCTGGTACATATCGGTTTGCCGAAAACCGGGTCCACAGCGTTGCAATATGCTGCGTCGCAGCTCAAGAAGAGGCTTCGGCGTGAAGGCGTGCTATATCCGGGCAAGGGTGAAAACCACCACAAGGGCGCCTCATGGCTCGCGGGCCTCAATGTCGCCTACCTCCCCGATCCGACACCGCAGGAACGGTGGTGGCTGAATCTCGAACGGGAGCTCGACCTCCATCCGCAGCACCGCGGATTCTTGTCGTTCGAGATGATCTGCACTACCGATTCCGATGGTGCGCGGCGGACGGTCGACGAGATCGGAGACCGCGGGCGGATTCCCGTCCATGTGACCCTGGTACTTCGCAATATCGGAACGTTTCTCCCGTCCTACTGGCAGGAGAGCCTCAAGCGGGGAAACAGCGCGTCGCTCGAAGAGTATCTGCGACGGGCTCTCAAGGACCCCGCCGCCGTGGACGCCTCTGGGGCCTTCCACCGACGCGACGGCCTAGGTCTTGTAGAACGCTGGTCCGAGATCGTCGGCCCGGAGAACGTCACGGTCATCGTCCTCGAGAAGGCCCGTCCCACGCGCCTGCTCGACACGTTCGAGTCGATGCTCGCCCTCCCGGCGGGGATCCTGCACTCCGAGCCTCCGGTCGGCGCCGGCGCCAACCGGGGCATGTCCGCGGCGGAAGCAGCGCTCGTCCGCCGGCTCAACGAACAGATCATCGGCGAGTGGCACGCTTCCTCGCGCGAGCACCGGAACCTCGTGCACCACGGCGTCGTGGGCCGCCTGCTGTCCAGCCGCGAGCCCGCGGAGTCCGAGGGCAAGCTGCGGATCCCGGGGTGGGCCGCCGAGTCGTGCGCCGAGGCGGGGCGCATCCTGGCCGACAGCGTGCGGTCGACGGGTGTACGGGTCGTCGGAGACCTGGCAGAGCTGGAGCGTCCTGTACCCACCGCCGACGACGAGGCGCTCGCGCCCCCCGACACGGTCCCCTTCGACTTCGCGGTACAGGCACTGCTGGGCATGTTCGCCCGCTCAACAGGCTGGACGGCAGACCACACCGCGCCGCTCAAGCAATAGAAGGCTTGGTTCGGGTCAGCTCAGGCGCTGTGCGCCCTCGTAGACGCCTATGACCGCCTGCAGCGCGAGCTCGCTCGGGATCCGCTCCGGCCGGCCTGCCGGAGCCGTTCCCGGATGCGGCACGGTGGCCAGACCCGCGTCGGCGCCCTCCGTCCGTGCGCCGACGATCCGCCGTGCGGCGGACGCGCGCAACTGGCGCACGTCTGCCTCGTCCAGGTTCCCGTCGCCGGTCAGATGCTCGGCGAGGGCGTCGAGGAGCTCGACCTCGGCGGCGCTCAGCCTGCCGGCGGGGATCCCGTCGGACTCGTCAGGCCGGTAGACGTCGGCCGTCGTGGCGCCGTCCGATCCCGTCCCGCGGAGCTGGACGGCGCGTCGCGCCAGTCCACCGGCCGCGATCAGAGCGAGGTCGCTCGGCACCTCGTCCGGCAAGGGCGCCTGGTCACCGACCCGTCCCGCCGCCGCGAGATCGGAGAGGTCACCGACGACGCGGACTCCGGCGGACTCGATCTGTTCGGCGATCCGGATCGCCGCGGTCGCCGTATGTCTGATCACGCGTTCCGGCACCCGCAGCGAAGGTTCGTCCGTCTGCCGCGGCCGCACGGAGATGACGGTGTTCACCGCACCGCCGTGGAAGAGTCCCCGGCGGGCGCGGGACCCCGTCTCCTGGAAGATCCGCTCGGCGGCCTGCCTGAAGAACTCGGTCTCGACAGCGCTCATGCCCGAGTTGGCGGTGACCCGCTCCAGCGCCCCGCGGCGCTGTCCGAGCAGGTCCTCGAAGACCCGGAAGATGTGGTCGCGATCCGTGGGATCGAGCACGACCACCGTCATGTTCTCCGGGCCGAAGGCGTCCGCCCACCGTCCCACGAGGTTCGTGCCGTCGCTCTCGTCGAAGACGTCCGCGCCGGGCATGTGCAGCATCGGCAGGTCACGGAAGGCATGGTTCAGCCAGGCGTCGAAGGGCTTGAACTCTCCGCTCTTGACGCACTGCTGCCACGTGGACAGGAGCATCCCGGGCAGTGGCCGAAGTGTCAGTACTACATGGGTCGGCATCGTGAACGCCGCCCGGACCCGCGCGACGTCGCGCGCGCCGGCGGTCGAGAAGGCCTCGCTGCTCACGAGCGCGTAGTCGCGTTCGTTGTTCACGAGCTGCTTGAGGATGCCCGTCGACCAGTGGGCCGGCGCGAGCTCCGCGAGCCCGGGTTCCTTGCGGTAGCCGAGCAACGACCTCGCGAACCGGCGATGGTTCTCGTGCCGACCGGGGTACATCACCCCGCCCTCACGGAGCCGCGCCCGGGATCCGGCCGCCGACTGCTGCAGCGACGTCGTGCCGGTCTTGGGTGCGCCGATGTGGAGCAGCGTGGTGCCCCGGGGCAGTGCTGGTACCTCGTTCACGATGTCCTCCGACCTGCCTGTTTCGACGGTCATCTCGGCAGCAGCTCCGCGAAGTCCACGGACATGTCGTGCATCGTGTAGGACGCCGCGAACTGCTCAGCGGCCCGTGCCCGTGCACCGTTCTGCCGGTCCAGACCGCGTTCGATGGCCTCGGCCAGCGCGTCCACCCGGGACGTGGCCTCGATGTCGAAGAACTCGATCCACTGCTCGTCGCCGTACTCCGCGAGCAGGTGCGGTTCTCCCGGAACCACGCACGGGACACCGAGGGTAGCGGCCAGCAACATGCTCCCCGAGTTCAGGATCCGCGTGTAGGGCAGCGCGAACAGGTCGCATGCGGAGGCCCAGGTGACCACCTCCTCGTCGGTGAGCTGTCCGTGGCGCCGGTGCACCGTGACGTTCCCCGGCATCGCCGCCTCGATCTCCGCCATCGCGTCGGCGGTGGTGCCACCGGCGAGCAGCATCGAGACGCGGGGGTTGCGCTCGGCGAGGAGGCCCGCCGCCCGCAGCAGGTCCCCGAGGCCCTTGTACGGGCGGATCCCGCCCACTATCCCGATGACCAGGTCACCGGGAGGGATGGTGCCGATCCGCCGTCGTGCCGCTCGACGCCCTGGTGACGGCTCGTAGACACCCTGGTAGCTCGCGTGCCGCACTCGAGACACCTTCTCGGCCGGGAGCTCGTAGTACTCCGAGACCACCTCGGCGGTCTGGGAGTTGAGCACGATGATCCGGGACGACCGGCGGGCGAGCACCTTCGCGAGCTCGACCTCCTCCGCGTGGTAGCCCGTGTCGTGGGAGATGGTGTTGTGCACGGTCCAGAAGACCTCCACGCCACGGGACCGGGCATCGGACAGCGCGCCGTCGAGCCGCGCGATGCGCGACCGGAGCTCTGCCGCGTTCTTGACGTTCTCGGCGACCGGGCTCGTCCAGTGGATGTGCAGGATGTCACCGGCCTCGAGCGCCTTGAGCTCGTTCAGCAGCTCGTGGTAGCGCCACTTCCCGTCGACCCGCCAGCCCTGCGAACGAGCCTCCATGTAGAGCATGTTCAGATAGGGGTTCGTGGTCCAGTAGGGGAACACACTGATCCTGGCCACGTCATCGCTCCTGTTCCTGGGCGCCGACCAGGGTCGACGGCGGTACGTGCACCGGTTCGGGCGCGAGCCGGGGCAGGTCCTCGGACCAGGCCAGCTCCGTCGTCCGGACCGTCCCGTCGTCGTACCGGACGGAGACCAGGCACCGCACGGCCTCCGGCGCACCCCAGGCGGGCGGCAGGACGACGTCGAGGTCGAGCTGCGCGGTCCTGGGCGGCAGCATGTGCTGCGGCACGGCGACGTGCTCGCCGAGCGCCTCGTTCGTGAGCCGCACCTCGCCGATCGGGGTCTGCGTGTCGGCCAGCAGCAGCGCGAGGCTCAGCACGGTCCCCCGCGGCCGGGACACCGCCGCGTACGCCACGGCGCGCAGCCCGTCCCGGACCCGCCGGGCGGCCTCCTCGATCCGTGCGACGGAAAACGTGCGCACCGCGGCGTCGACGCTCCTGAGCTCGGCCGGCAGGGAGTCCGGCGCGACCTCGGCGTAGTGCCACTGCCGCAGGTCAGCGAGCTCGGCCGCGCCGGTGGTGCGGCCGGCCTCGTCGGTGAGGGCGCGCAGGAGGCCCTCGTACTCGGCCCGCGCACGGTCGAGAGCCGCGCCACGGGAGTCCTCCATGGCGGCGATCCATATTCGGTCCCGGTCGTCGGGGTCCGTTCGCCCTCGTTCCGGAGCCGCCCACGGCGTCTCGTCGCCCGACGACCACAGCTCCCAGGGGAACGCCTCGAGCAGCGCGTCGGCGTCGAATCTCGGCTCTGGCTGGCCGCCCAGCACGAACGCCTCCTCGACGGTCTCGGCGATCGGCTCGAACGCCCTGCCCGTGCCGGCGAGGTAGTCGCGGTACTTGAACGGGTGCTCGTGCGCGGACCGCACGAAGCGTGCCGGGATCCCGAGCGCCTCCGCGACGATGACGGCGTGCAGCGACGTGCTGATCACGAACCGGCTCGAGGCGATCTGGAGGAGCACCGAGTCGACGTGGTCCTGCGAGTCGAGCGTCTCCAGCACGTGGTCACCGGCCACCGCGGAGACGTCGTCCTTGTCGTTGAAGTTGGGCACGAAGAGCACGTCCCGCACCGGAGCGCGGCTCACCCGGAGCAGCTCCGGCATGACGTCGGCGAGGAGCAGGACCGGGTCGCCGTAGACCTCCGGTACGTCGAACCCGTGGCCCGACAGGAAGCGCCGGCTCAGCGGGCCACGAACGGCCCGGAACGCCACCCCGTCCGGGATGTCCTTGGTCGCCGCGAGCATCTTGCCGTTCACCCCGGACCCCCATACGACGGATCGCTCCGGCGCGAGGTGCAGGATCGAGCCGACCGACAGGAGCGCCGGTCCGTCGGGTGCGACGGTGCGTGCGGAGGATCCGACCAGGCGGGACACTATCGCCGGGCCCAGGACGTCGCCGAAGTTCGCCACCGGTGCACCGGAACGGATCGGGTTCCAGTGCACCACCGGTACCCCTGCGATCCGGGTGATGGCCCGGTCTCCCCCGGGCGCACCTACCGTGGCGGCAGCAGCGGGCACAGCGGTACCCGGCTCTGCGAGCAGGCCGCTCACGTCAGGCATCGTTCCTCCGAGACGCAATCTGTAGCTCAGCCTTCTTCCGGTTCCTGCGGTTCTTCGCGGCTCGCTGGATCCGCCACTCGACGGCGCGGTAGGCGCGCAGCTTTCTGGCGCGCCGACCGACCCGGATACCGCGCCAGCGCACCGCGGTGGCGACGCGTGCCGTCCCGGAGGCGAACGTGCGCAGGCCGAGCTCGTCGCCGTCCGCCAGCCTCATGGGCCGGACCACGCTCAGCGACGAGGCTCCACCCGGCCACTCGATGCGGACCGGCAGCTCGAGCTCGCCGAACGCGTCCTGGACGATCACCCGAAGCCGCCAGTCGTACCCCGGCTCGAGGGCCGTGAGATCCGCGTCGACCGACCAGCCCTTCTCGTTCACCGAGACG
Organism: Promicromonospora sp. NPDC023805; assembly: GCF_040639635.1. Taxonomy (NCBI): domain Bacteria; kingdom Bacillati; phylum Actinomycetota; class Actinomycetes; order Micrococcales; family Promicromonosporaceae; genus Promicromonospora; species Promicromonospora sp. NPDC023805. The sequence goes on from NZ_JBFAAH010000004.1 coordinate 110,267, forward strand.
CGGCCGAAGAGCCGCTGGCTGTGCACGTCCCGCTGCTTGCCCACGGAGCCGAGCGCGACGAGCCGGAGCACGCGCACGCCCGGGCGGACCGGTCCGCTGCCCCTGAGGTGCAGCACGCGGCCCCGGATCCCCGTGATGGTGGCGGCGAACTTCGGCCGGTACTTGTACGGGTTGTACTGGGACTCGCGCCAGACGTCGTTCAGCTCCCCGTGCAGCAGGGCCTCCGCGACGCGGACCTCCCTCGTCGCCGGGGTCGCCGTCGACCGCAGCGAGATCTCCGGATCGAACTTGCTCGCGAAGACCATCATCCGCTCGCCGAGCTCGTCGTCCCAGGCATGGGACACGTCGATGAACGGGCGCATCACGTCGTTGCGCCAGAGCTTCCCGGCCAGACGGCGGTCGAACCCGTCGGCCATGGCGGTCGAGAGCGCCTCGGCGAGCCTGGTGATCGTGTCCGAACCACCGGCGAAGCTCTTGCCCACCTCGCGTTCCCACACGGTGCGCGCCAGGTCGAGGTGACCGTGGGCGGCGAGGTGGAAGACGAGCGCGCGGCGCGCGCCGATCCGCTCCAGCGCCTCGAAGGGTGCGAGCGAGACCAGCCCGGCGACGGCGGCCGAGACCGCCACGAGGTCTTCCTTCTCCAGCTGGTCGAACCCGTCCTGCAGCAGCTTCCCGAGCGTCGCCCACGCGTCGGAGCCGAGCGCCGCATGCCAGTACTCGCGCGCGAGCTCGCTCCGGTCGTCCTCCGCCACCAGCACCGCGCAGAGGCGTTCCTGCACGAAGTAGCCGATCAGCGACCGCACGTCGCCGAGGCGCGCGGTCATCGAGCTCGCGCCGGGGCGCGCACGGTAGTGGTAGACCACCTCCGGCGTCACGGCGATGCTCCGCGCGAACCGCATGGCGGCGGTCATGGGGAGCATGTCGTTGCCACGCGGCGTGGTCGGGAAGTGCAGCTTGTGCTCCACCCAGAAGTCCCTGCGGACGAGCCGGTTCCAGCAGGTCCGGTTCCGGATCAGGCGGGGGTTGAGGTCGAGCGTCGTCCGTTCGAGCCGCGTCTCCAGCCCGTACTTCGTCGGGTCGCTCCACGTCGTCGAGGTCCACACCCGCTGGAAGCCGCCGACGGTGACGTCGGCCGCGCTGCTCTCCGCGAGGTCGAGGAGCGTCCGGTACGCGTGCCGCGGTACGAGGTCGTCGCCGTCGCAGAAGATGACGTACCTGCCGGCGGCCAGCTCGAGCCCCGCGTTCCTGGCCTGCGCACCTCCGCTGCCGGGGTTGCGCACCGGCACGACCCGGGCATCCCGGCGCGCCCAGTCGAGGACCTTCTCCCACGTGCCGTCCGTCGAGTGGTCGTCGACGACGATCAGCTCGAGGTCGCCCATCGTCTGCTCCAGCACGGAGCGGAGGCACGCGTCGATCCACGGGTCCACGTCGAACGTGGGCATGACGACCGAGACCATCGGTCCCGTCCGCGCGGCCGGGTCAGAGCCGAGGGCGATCTGCTCGGACGCCGGACGCTCCGCGGCGGGACCGTCGGCGGTCAGGCTGAGCGCCTCGAGCAACGCCGCCGGCAGCCCGTCGTGCCGCGCCTCCGGCTCGGGGCCGGCCAGGAGAGAGAGGGCAGCCGTGAGCGTCGGCGTCGGCACCCTGAGCAGGGTCGCGGCCTCGCTCGCCTCGAGCAGCTCCGTCACCAGCGTCGTGGCCATCAGCCGCGTCTCGCCGTCGACCTCGTCGAGCGACTTGATGCGCGACGCGACCTCGTAGCGCAGCACCTTCTCCACGAAGAGCTGGACGGCTTCCGGGACGTTGGCCCCGGCGAGGACGCGAAACGCCTCTCGGACCTGGACCGCCCAGTCCAGGATGGTCCGGGACGACGTCAGCGCGGTCGTGATGGACCCCGGCCGGCGCCGGTACAGGTACATGCAGAGGGGCACGACGTCGAAGGCCGACGCCGCCGCGTAGGCGCGCACCGACGGCACGACGTCCTCGCACTTGGTGGCCTCCGGCCAGCGGATGTCCTCGTGCACCAGGAACTCGCGCCGGAACACCTTGGTCCAGGCGGTGTGGTCGTACACCAGCTCAGGAAGGTCGGCCAGCGTCGCGCCCTCCGCACCCGTCGCGTACACCGCGGGGCGCGTGGTCCAGTACCGGTGCCGGCCCGACGACGTGCCGAACTCGTCCGCGTAGGCGGTGGCGAAGTCCGAGCCGGACCGCTCGAGCGAGGCGACCAGCGACGCGTACGCACCCGGAACGACCATGTCGTCGCTGTCCGGGAAGGTCACGTACTTTCCCCGTGCGTGGCCCAGGCCTACGTTACGGGCGGCGCCCAGCCCGATGTTCACGGGATTCTCCACCACGCGGACCTGGTCGTACGCTGCCTCGAACTCACGCGCGATCAGCACCGAACGGTCCGGTGACGCGTCGATGACGACGATGATCTCCTGCGAGACGTCCTCGTCGACGAGGCTGTTCAAGCAGTCGTCCAGGTACCTCTCCACCCCATAGACCGGCACCACGACCGACAGGAGCGGTATCTGCTCGTCCCGTATCCCGGGAGTCCCCGTCAAGATCTTCTGCTCCCCTTCGTGATCCAGCTTCCAGCGTGGAAAATCACAGTTTCAAGATGCGCCAGCGGTCGGCCCATGCTAGCGGCTGACCAGCACGGAAATGTGTCCAACCGGCGAAAGCAGCCAACTCCCCCGGGGACGCTCGCCGCGAACCGAACGCTCGCGGCACGGGTACCCTCGCACGTTGATGACCTCCACCGACGGCGAACAGCCGAACCGCCGCCCGATCATCGGCCGCCGCCAGCTACTGCTCGTGGGTGGTCTGGCCGTGGCCGGGGCAGGCATCGGCGTCACGTATCTGCGCCGGGGCGAACCTGACCCGACGAGCAGTCCGACACCACCCGCCGAGGTTACTGCGACTACCCCGTACGCGCGGCTGCGGGCGCGCTGGTACGCCCAGCTCACCGGCGGTGACGTCGATCTGTCGGTACCCGAGATCGCCCAGGCGGTAGAAGGCGTCGACGCCGCTGCCAGGAATGCTCTCGCCGACATGTCCCCACGCGGGGACAGCGCAGGCGTCTGGCCGGACCTCCCCCTCGACGGCACCGGCCGCACGCGCGCCGTGGCGCTGCGCCACACGTCGGGCCGCCTCAACTCCATGGCCCTCGCCTACGGGACGGCAGGCAGCACGCTGTACGGGGACCGCGAGCTGCGGACCCGTCTCGTCGACGGGCTCGACCTCCTGCACGAACGCTACGCGGGTTACGAGACCACGCTGGAGGAACCCTGGTTCGACCGGGAGATCAGCGTCCCGCTCGCGCTCACCTCGATCTGCCTGCTGCTGCGTGACGACCTGGCCACGGACCGCCTCGAGCGGTACCTGGCACCCGTCGACTCGTTCACGCCGGAGCCATCGAAGGAGGGGGCCAACCTGGTCTGGACCTCTCAGGTCGTCGCCGAACGCGCGATCCTCCTCGACGACGGCGCCAAGCTCGACGCGGCTCGCGAGGGCCTGCAGCAGGCGCTCCGCACCGTGACGTCAGGCAACGGCGTCTACCCCGACGGCTCGTTCATCCAGCACCAGAATCACCCGTACACCGGTGGATACGGGACCGCGTTCCTCAGGAGCTCGGTACGGCTCGCGGAGCTGCTGCACGGTTCCCGCTGGCAGATCGATGACGCGCAGCTCGACTTCCTCGTGGACTTCGCCGTCGACGGCGTGGCGCCGTGGCTGCACAAGGGTGCGCTCATGAGCCCCGTGCGCGGGCGCGAGATCTCGCGCCGGCCCGCCACCGAGCACAACGCCGCCCATATCGCGATGGGCGCGTTCCTCGCTCTGAGCGAGCTGGCCCGGCCGGAACGACGGGACGTGCTTGCGGGCATCACCCGCCTCGTGATCGAGCAGGACACACTCACACCGTTCCCCGAGACGAACAACGTGCCCGCGGTCGCGGCCGCCCATCGCCTGCTGAGCTCCGGGGTGACCACCGCGGCTCCGGAGGAGGGGACAAGGGTCTTCGCCGGGATGGACCGCGTGGTGCACCGGCGCCCGGGATTCACGTTCGCGATAGCCATGTCGTCCTCCCGGATCGCGACCTACGAGGCTATCAACGGCGAGAACCAGCACGGCTGGTGGACGGGCAGCGGCGCGACCTACCTGTACGACGACGACCTCGCCCAGTTCGACGACGGCTACTGGCCGACCGTGGACGCGACCCGCATGCCCGGCACGACGGTCCCCACCGGCGAACCGGCGCCCGGGAGCGGGGCGGAGGCGCTCAGCGATACCGCACTGGTCGGTGGTGTCTCGCTCGGTTCGAACGGTCTCGCCACCATGGCGTTCCGCACTCCCGCCAACTCCCCCGGTGCCGTGACGGGACGCAAGACCTGGTTCCTGCTCGGGGACGAGATAGTGGCGCTCGGCGCCGGGATCACCGGTCCCGGCGGCCGTCCCGTCGAGACCGTCGTCGAGAACCGCAAGCTCTCCGCCGGCGCTACCCGGCCGTTCGTCGTCGACGGGACCGACCTCGGGACCGCACCGATGGACCGGTCGTTCGACAACCCCGGCTGGGCGCACCTCGCGGGCCCTGCCGGAGGGTCCGACATCGGCTACGTCCTGTTGTCGGATGCGCAGGTCCGCGCATCGCGGGAGTCGCGGACCGGGCGCTGGTCCGACATCAACCGGAGCACGGCGTTCGACTTCGACGACGAGATCCGGCACGACTACGTGACGCTCCGCATCGACCACGGGCACGGGCCGCAGGGCGGCCGGTACGCGTACGTCCTGCTGCCCGGCGCCTCCCGCGAGACGGTCCGCGCCTACGCTGCGGGCCCGCCCGTGACGGTGCTCTCCAACACGCTCGGGCTGCAGGCCGTCCGCAGGGGCGACACGGTCGGAGCCAGCTTCGGGTCCTCCAGCGAGCAGTCGGTCGCCGGCATCACCGCCCGTACCAGGGTGTCCGTGGTGCTCGTCCGGGACGGGAAGACGCTGTCGGTGGCCCTGAGCGACCCGAGCCAGACCGTGCACGGCACGGCACGGGTCGGGCTCGACCACCGCGTCCTTCAGGTCGTCAGCGCCGACCCACGGATCCAGGTACGGACAGAAGGGGCCGCCTCGACGCTGCTCGTCGACCTGTCCGACGCGCGCGGGCAGACGTTCACGGCCGTCCTCGAGACCGCCTGACCGCCGGCGGCGGTCAGGCGCGCCTGGCCACCGTCATGCCCCGCGTATCCACGAGCCGCTTGGTCGCCAGTCTCTCGGCCAGGGCGCGGAACACCGTGTGGTCCACGAGCAGCGCGTGTGCGTCGGCGCGCGCGAGCGCCTCCTCGGCGTCGACGAGCCACACGTTGGGCAGGTCCGCCAGGGCGGCGGGCAGCTCGTCGATGTGCGGCTCGACGGCCAGCACCGTCATGTCCGGGGACGTGGTCGCCAGCTCACGCACGATCTCGGCGGCCGGCGACTCGCGCAGGTCGTCGATGTTCGGCTTGAACGCCAGCCCGTAGGCGGCGACGACCGGGGCCTCGACCCCGGCGACGGCGTCGAGCACCTTGTCCAGCACCCAGCGGGGCTTCGCGTCGTTCACCTCGCGGGCCGTCCGGATCAGCCGGGCCTCCTGCGGCGCGGCGTCCACGAGGAACCAGGGGTCGACGGCGATGCAGTGCCCGCCCACGCCGGGGCCGGGCTGCAGGATGTTTACGCGCGGGTGGTGGTTCGCGAGCCTGATGAGCTCCCAGACGTCGATGCCCAGCCGGTCCGCGACGAGGGACAGCTCGTTGGCGAAGGCGATGTTCACGTCGCGGAACGAGTTCTCGACGAGCTTGGCCGCCTCGGCGGTCGCTGCATCGGTCAGCAGGATCTCGCCCTGGCAGAAGACCTGGTACAGCTCGCGCGAACGCTGCGCGGCCTCCGGCGTGATCCCGCCGACGATCCGGTCGTTGGTGACCAGCTCGACCATGATCTTCCCCGGCAGCACCCGCTCCGGGCAGTGCGCGACGTAGATGCGGGGCCGGCCGTCCGAGCCGTCGAGGCTGAGGTCGGGGCGCTCGGCGAGGATCCAGTCCGCCATGCGCTGCGTGGTGCCCGGCGGCGAGGTGGACTCGAGGATCACCAGCTCACCGCCGCGCAGCGTGGGCGCCAGTGCCTCGGCGGCCGACCTGATGTAGGAGAGGTCGGGCTTGTGGTCGTCCATGAACGGCGTGGGCACGGCGACGATGTACGCGTCGGCGGGCTCGGGCGCCGACACCGCACGGAGCTTGCCCGCTGACACCGCCTCCGCGACGTATCCCGCCAGGTCCGGCTCCACGAACGGCACCCGTCCGCGGTTCACCGCGGTGACTGTCGCAGGACTGATGTCCACGCCCGTGACCGATACGCCGTTCGCGGCCAGGATCGCCGCCGTCGGGAGCCCGATGTACCCGAGCCCGATCACACTGACGTTACTGATCCCCATGTTTCCCGCCTCAGAAGATGGCGTGCGTCGCCGCACGCCCGTAGTGCCTGACCTCGCCGCTCGCGAGCAGCTCGGCATCTGTCACGTCCCAGGAGTGCCCGCCGACGGCGGACCGCACCTGGACGAAGTTGAACCGGTCGGCGGAGTAGATGACCCCGCCGGCCGTCATGACGTCCTCGAGGAACGCCGTGTCCTCGCCGCGAGCCAGCTCGCGGAAGCGCACATCGGCGGCGACGGTGCGCGCGGCGACGATCGTCGGCCCCATCACGCGGTCGGTGTACCGGTGCTCGCGGTCCGCGAACCGCACGATCGTCGCGTCCGGCCCCTCGAGGTACATGTAGTGCGCCTGCTTGCCGACCACGTCGGCGCCCGAGTAGGCCAGGGCGTACAGCTGGTCCGACAGGTACTGCGGGCCGTACTCGTCGTCGTCGTCGATCTTGGCCACGACGTCGCCCTCCGCGACGTCCAGCAGCAGGTTCAGGCAGGCGCCCAGCGGCACGTCGGACGGCGCCGACAGGAGCTCGAGCGCCTCGACGCCGGCTTCCTTCGCCCGCGCGCGCAGGTCGGCGTCGTCCGCCTCGAAGCCGTGCGTCAGCAGGGCGACCTGGAGGTCGACACCCTGCTGGGCCCCGAGCGTGGCCAGGACGTGGTCGAGCTGGTGCGGGCGGTTGGTCGAGACCAGGGCCGTCACGCGGGGTCGTGGCACTGCCGACGAGTCTGCGAGGCCCGCGTCGTGCAGCACCCGCTGGGACCGCGCGGCGTAGGTGTGCTCGCGCCAGATGCGGCGCTGCCCCTTGTGCACCGCGCGGTCGCGCAGCTCCGGAGAGCGCACCAGCGCGCGGATGGTGTGCGCCGCGTGCTCGCGGGTGGCCGCCACGAAGACCTCGTCGGCGGGGAAGTACTCCCCCACCGCCGCACTCGGCGTGGAGACGACCGGTGTGCCGCTCGCGGTGATCTCGAAGATCCGGCGCGCGCACATCGACGGCGAGCCGACCACGGAGTTCACGTTGAGGAAGACCTTGTACTCGCGGTATGCGGTCAGCATGCGGTCGTAGTCCAGCGAGCCGACGACGCGGCCGTCCAGCGGCGCGGGGAACTGGTACTTCTCGTCCTTGCCGCGGAACCGGCTGAAGATCTCCAGGCCGTGCTCCATCCTCGGCGATACGTCCAGCGCCGCGCCGAGGAGCAGGTCCATCTGCTCGCGCCGCTCGGGGTACTTGTGCGCGAAGTACATGCCGGCGAACGCGACGTCGCGTTCCGGGCCCCGGCCGTGCAGCCGGACGGGGTTGTGGATCGCCGGCTGCGCGGCGAACTCCAGCACGCCGACCCGCTCGTGCCCCAGCGCCTCGACATAGGCGGGCACGCGGTCGACGTCGGTCGTGTAGACGCGGTCGAACAACCGGGCGCTGTCGAGGAAGTCCTCGAAGTGGACAGGGTCCTCCTTGTTCCAGAAGACCGTCGGCACGCCTGCGGCCCGGCAGGCCTCGACGAGCCCGACGAACGCCGGGCGCGGTGCCGACGTACCGGTCAGGTGGTACTGCCAGGCGCCGTCGTTCCCGTTCCAGGCCGACTCAACGAACAGCAGGTCCAGTCCGGCGGCGAGCTCGTCACGCCAGGTCGCCGGCGTCAGCGCCACCTGGTTCCACTCGGGCGCGAACGCCAGCCGCGAGAAGTCGTCGAGGATGACGCCGACACGCAGGTCCCGGCGGTCGGACGCGACCGACGTCGTGGCTCCCGTACCGGACGTGGGGCGGGCGGGCCACGGGTCGAACGTCAGACCGTCCTTCGTCCGACGTGCTCCACCGGTCTGCGCCGCCATCGGCACCCGCTGCCTGCGGAGATAGGTCCGCAGCTGGGCGGGTCCCCCGTGCCGGAGGTGCCACAACGCGCGACGAAGCGTGCCCACCATGCCCGGCGCGCGATCCTTCACGGCAAGAATGTCCCTGTCTGCCTGAGAGGCTGGTTGAAAGTCTGCTTGAAAGCAACAAGCCAGAAAGAGCAACCTGCCAGGCGCTGGATGAGGGTGCCAGAAGTACAGGGTGCGCCATTGGTCGGCTCATGCTACAAGCGGATTCCGCCCAGGTCGCCGATAGTGGGCGCTGGTCGCTCAGGTTCACCCGGGCAGCTCTCCGGGAGGGCTGCCCGGCAGCTCTGGCAGCTTTCCCCCGACACCCTCGCACGCCAGGCCCCGCGCGTCAGCGGACGCGCTCGATGCCCCCGGCCTTCTCGTCGAGCGAGATCTGGTAGCCGAAGTAGGCGACGGCACCGTTGGCACAGAGGAGCACCACGGCTCCGGCCACGAGTGCCGCGACGAATCCCTTGCCACGTCGCGCGCGGCGCACGGGGCGGGGCGCCGGGTCGGGAGGCTCGGGCCGGGTGATGGTGCCTGTGCCGCCATTCGTTTCATGCATACCCATGTAACTACAGGCCGCGGGACTGCCTCCGCATCAATAACGACAGGAGATCACCCCCGATTCACCCCGTACCGACCCCGTCGGCGGTCCGTCCGTCGGTCCCTCAGCAACCCCGGCGTGGGAGGATCCGGCACATGCGCGGAATCATTCTCGCCGGCGGCTCGGGCACTCGCCTCCACCCGATCACCCAGGGCATCAGCAAGCAGCTCGTGCCGGTCTACGACAAGCCGATGATCTACTACCCGCTGTCCACCCTGCTCCTGGCCGGGATCCGCGATGTCCTGGTCATCACCACGCCGCACGACGCCGACCAGTTCTACCGGCTCCTCGGCGACGGCTCGCAGTTCGGTGTCTCGATCAGCTACACGACGCAGCCTTCACCAGACGGGCTCGCACAGGCCTTCGTGCTCGGCGCCGAGTTCATCGGCGACGACTCGGTAGCGCTGGTGCTCGGCGACAACATCTTCTACGGCCCCGGCCTGGGCCAGCAGCTCACCCGCTTCGCCGACATCGACGGCGGTGCGGTCTTCGCCTATCGCGTCGCGGACCCGACCGCGTACGGCGTCGTCGAGTTCGACGCCCACGGCAAGGCGCTCTCCCTGGAGGAGAAGCCCGTGCGGCCCAAGTCCAGCTATGCGGTTCCCGGCCTGTACTTCTACGACAACGACGTCGTCGCCATCGCCAAAGCGCTGAAGCCGTCGGCCCGCGGCGAGTACGAGATCACCGACGTCAACGCCGAGTACCTGCGCCAGGGCCGGCTCCAGGTCGAGGTGCTTCCCCGCGGCACCGCCTGGCTCGACACCGGGACGTTCGACTCGCTGCTGGAGGCCTCCGACTACGTCCGCACCATCGAACGCCGGCAGGGTCTCAAGATCGGCTCCCCGGAGGAGGTCGCCTGGCGACGCGGCTTCCTGTCCGACGACGAGCTGCGCGCCCGCGCGGAGAAGCTCACGAAGTCCGGCTACGGCACCTACCTGCTGAGCCTGCTGGACGAGTAGACCGGACAGACGGGGTATCCGCCAGTCGAACTTGTCGAGACCGACCTCGGCAAACGACCCACTCATACCGGTCACCACGGCGTGTCACCCTTGCGGTCGCAAAGCCGTCTCCGCGTAGCCTCGCCACACCTACGGAGGAGATTGTGTGAGCGCCAGCATGCCCAGACACCGAGTGTCGCGCGACAGAGCCGAGCCTCGACCCGCCACGAGTTCGGCTCATTGGTTCGTGGACGAGACCAAGTCGGGTCGATTCATCGTCGTGGTCGCCGCCGTGTCTGGCAGCGCATTGGGCAACGCCCGCAAGGACCTGCGTCAGCAGCTACGTGCAGGACAGCGCAGCCTGCACTTCACGAAGGAGAGCAACTCATCTCGCCGCGCGGTCCTCAAGATCATCGCTGATCTGCCGATTGAGGTCACCGTCTACCGCGTCATCGGAAAGCTCGGTTCCCATGACTCCCGAGAGCTGTGCATCCGCGCTCTGGCGCACGACGCCGTCACCGCGCAGCCTAGGCGAATCGTCCTGGAACGCGACGACTCTCTGCAGGTCCATGACGAGCGCTGGCTCTACGAAGAACTCGGACCGGGTAATCGCCGCGACACCGAGTACCAGCACCTCAACAGACACAACGATCCAATGCTCTGGGTGCCGGATGCGGTCGCGTGGTGCATCCAGAAGGGCCGCCCCTGGCTGGACGAGGTATCGGACCTGATCGTCCGAACCGTCGAGCTTCCGTAGACAGCGCGAAGCCCGGCTCACCAACCGTCCGGATGGCTGCCGGGCTCACTTCTCGGAGCTCCTGCCCCTAGCAGGCTTAACACTACGACACCGGTCAGGCCGTGTCCACGACATCTGGCCGATCCTGACGAAATCGTCTCGACGAATGTCGGTCATACCAGACGCTTCCGAAGCACCAGATTGACCCACGGGGTTGGCCGGAGGATCGCGGGCGACTCGGACCACCAGAGCACTTCGAAGCCGACGCGCTCCACCTCAGCACGCAGCTCGTTCGGCGGCCAATGGGAGAAATAGCGAGACCCGGGCAGTCGCTCGTTCTGGAGGTTTGCACTCCAATGCACCGCCGCGGACTTGGTGTTGAAACCGAGGCGTCCGCCAGGGACAAGGGCGTCGTATACGTTCTTGAGCGCGCTGCGCAACTGCCAGTCGGTCATGTGACAGAACACAGAATTAGCCAACACGATGTGCTGTCGCCCCGGGAAGCTGTCATTGAGAACATCAAACTTCAACACGTCGATGCCTTGCTCTTCGAACCGCCTGATGAAGGAGTTTGCGATCTCGGTCCGCTGGACCGCGTAACCCAGCGACTCGAAGTAGGCAGCGTCACGGCCTGTGCCAGATCCGATCTCGAATATTGGCACGGATCCCGAAAGCCCGTCGATAAGCCGATCGAGCCATTCCTTCATCCCACCCGTGGCGCGGTCCGGAATCGACGAAGCGTATTCTTCAGCGAATTTCTCGTAGAACAATTTTACACTCTGCGCGACAATCTGATCGTGCGACGGTATCGCAGCCTCTCGCTGTCTCGAGCTCATTGCAGCAGAATAAACGAGGCAGGAAACTTTGGCTCGAAATGGTTGTGTGCGGCGATCTAGCACAAAGTCAAGGCCGGTCCAACCTCAGGACCGTAGGCGCAGCCGCGTTCCAGCGTTCGGCCCAGTCGCCGATCGGTTCGACGCCGACCTCGTGGAGCTGGTCGTGGCCGAGCACCGAGTACGCGGGCCGTGGTGCGGGCAACTGGTAGGCGGCGCTCGTCGTGGCGTCAACGGGGGTGGGGTGGCCGGACGCCGCCACCACCTGGCGCGCGAAGCCGCACCAGGTCACCTGCCCCGACGACGTGCCGTGGTAGATCCCGCCCGGGACCCGGGCAGCCATGAGCCGCACGATCAGGTCCGCGAGATCGGCGGTCCACGTGGGCTGTCCCGTCTGGTCGTCCACGACGCTGAGCCGGTCCCGTTCACCGGTGGCACGCGCGATGGTCTTCGGGAAGCAGCGTCCGCCGGCCCCGTACAGCCAGGCGGTCCGGACGACGACGGCGTCGGCCGACTCCGCGCGGACCGCCCACTCGCCGGCGGCCTTGGTACGTCCGTACGCAGAGCGCGGCGACACCGGCGCGGCCTCCAGGTAGGGCTCCGTCCCGTCGCCGTCGAACACGTAGTCCGTCGACACGTGGACCAGGCGGGCACCTGCCGCCGCCGCGGCCCGGGCGAGGTTGGCGGCGCCCGTCGCGTTGACCGCGAAGGCCTGGGCCTCGTGCGTCTCGGCGTCGTCCACGGCCGTCCAGGCGGCGCAGTTGACGACGACGTCGTAGCCCTCGACCACGGCCCGCGCCGACGCGGCGTCGGTGACGTCCAGGCCGTCCCTGCCGACCCCGGTCACCTGGTGGCCGGCACCCGCCGCCGCCTCCACGACGTCCTGGCCGAGCATTCCGGCGGCGCCCACGACCAGCCACCGCTGCGCCGCGCCCTGCGTCCTGGTCACTTCGGGATCCTGAGCCACCCTAGGATCCTAGAGCCACAATCCATCCCAGCGAGGAGCCCCATGAAGTACCGCGAGCTGACCGTGCCTGGCGCGTTCGAGATCACCCCCAAGCAGTTCGGCGATCCGCGTGGCGTCTTCCTCGAAGCATTCAAGGCGGGCCCGTTCGCCGACGCCGTCGGGCACTCGTTCGACCTGCAGCAGGTCAACACCTCCGTGTCGGCCGCCGGCGTCCTCCGCGGGATCCACTTCGCTGACGTGCCGCCCAGCCAGGCCAAGTACGTCATGTGCGCCAAGGGTGCGGTGCTGGACGTCGTGGTGGACATCCGCGTCGGCTCCCCCACCTTCGGCACCTGGGACGCGGTCCTGCTGAACGACGTCGACCGCCGCGCCGTCTACCTGTCGGAAGGCCTGGGCCACGCCTTCATGTCCCTGGAGGACGGCTCCACGGTCCTGTACCTGTGCTCGACCGGCTACGAGCCGGGCCGCGAGCACGGCATCCACCCCCTGGACCCGGCCCTGAACATCCAGTGGCCCAGGACGGCCCGCGACGGCAGCCCGCTCGCCCCGCTTCTGTCGGAGAAGGACGAAGCCGCACCCACGCTGGCGGAGGCGGCGGAACAGGGCCTGCTGCCGACGTTCGCCGCCGTCCGGGACTACGTGGCCACCCTGCGCTGAGCAACCGCTGGCCCAGCTTGTCGAGGTCACCGACCGCTGCGGACCGCCGCCGCCCACGAAGCGGGAGTCTCCTGGAGGGTCTCCTGATCAGCCAGTGCATCCGGCGCGACGGCCGTCTCGTAGAGCCCCGCGTCGATCTTGGTCAGGCCGAGCGCTTCGGCAAGAAATGCGACCTGATCCGTGTACGAAACCCATAGCCCCCGCCCCTGCTTCGTCGGGACGACGTCGACCGCACGCACCGGCAGGCCCTGCACCGTTCCCCGGACCACCATCTCGAACAGCTCGTCCAGGTCGGCCATCTGGACGAGCCGGCGATAGCGTCCCAGTGTCGTGGCCTCGAACCCGTCGGCAGGTTCGCTCGCGCACAGAGCGACCTCGCCGTCCAGCAGCACATCGGCCGCATAGTTCTTGCCTTGGAAAACGGCGATCGGCCCGGCCAGCGGCGCTGACGCAACCAGTCCACCGGCACCACATGCCCCGGCCACGGAGCGAAACCAGTAGCGGATGCCGCCCTGCGCCTCGTATGCGGCGAGCCGTTCAGCCACCTACGCCCGAAGGGATGGAACTGGCCGGCCGAGGGCATACGCCATGACCACGCCACGACCACCGGCATCGTGGACCTCGCCTACCTCGTCGTCACCCGGGCCCTGAAAGAAGTAGACCAGCACCTTGCCCGATTCGCCGCCGACATCGCCCGCACGGCCGCGCCCAACGACGAGATCAGCCTCCTCGGCGACATCACCATCCAGGCCATCAACGGCCACATCGAGCTCGCCCGACGGCGCACGATCGAGGAGATCCACGGCCGGATCCACGGCGAATCCGCTCCGACCAAGCCGCCCGAGCGCACGCAGGAGATCATCGAGTGGCGCGGCCTGAACGGTGAGCGCCGTCGGAAGCCGCGAACCGGGAACGGGTGACTGCGTCGGATCCGGCGGGAACTAACGCTGCCGACCTACATCCGGGCGATCTTCTCCCACTCTCGATACATCCGACTGGGGTTGGTGCCGAGCCGCTCCCGGACACGCACCTCAGCGCCAGCGGCGTCGAGCGCGTTTTGCGGCTTGTCGCCGCCAGTACTGGGGCTTGATCATGGCTGCTCGGCGACGAGGCGCGCGGCCTCTGCCAGTCGTTCCTTGTACCAGTCGGGCTGGTTCTCCACATTGCGTGGAAACTTCCGCTGCTCCGTGAGGTACACGGTGGGCGCCAACTCGGGGATGTCAGGTTCTCCGTCGTAGTCGAACGATGAGTGCGCCTGACCATCTGAAGTGATGTCCAACGTGAACGTGAACCACGTGCCCGCGTCCGGCCGGTACATGACCGCACGCAGTTCGTAGGCAAGATCGTCCGCCTCGTCGTCTGAGAACACTTGAGAAGCGGAACCGCCGACGACCACGTGCGTCTCGAACGCGCTCACGTCGCTTGTCATCCGCGAGATATAGCGGACTGTGTCCCACCCCGACGGGGCCGCGCGCACGGCAGCTTGAGCAAGTTGACGTATCAGCTGAGACTGACGGATCGGTGCTGGGATCGACGCTGCTTCAGTCATTCTTCACGAACCTCAGTTTCATCGGTACACCGTTCTCCATCCAACCTGCCGTTAACTCATCGGGAACCTTCTTGTCCCCTGAATAGTGGGGCTTCAGTGTGACGTCGGCAATGTCGCTCGGCGGTGTCTTCCTGAGTTCGGCTGCCCAATGCCGTTCGAGGTTACCCCACGTATCTCCAGATCCGCGATTGAGTTCCCAGTGCATCGGGACGAGGTTAAGGCTCTCGGGCCCGCCGCCGAACCACTTGGCAAACAGATGCCCGCCCTCGAAACCCTCGCCACCGAACTTCCCGATCCGCCCCTGGATGCTCCCAGACCGTGTCGCCTCGCCGAATGCCAGGTTGCCTGTCTGCACCTCCACGACGCGCCCCTGGTCGTCAGTCGTGAATGCATGCCAACCTGCTCGGCCATCTTCGAGGCGGCCAGGCCAGCCCTCACGAACGCAAGCCCGGACCGCCGACCGCTACCACTGAGATCATGTATCGGTCTCGTGCGCAGCAGTAGGCGGCGATTCGCGACGGCGCCGTCGGGCTTGCTCATACTTCTCGTACTCTTCCGGGTACTCAGTCCGAGCTAGAGCGACCCGTTCAACCAGCCAGTCGGGCATCTTGTCCTGGTCACGCGGGTACTTGATCAGGTCGGTGGTGTATAGACCAGAAGCCGGCGTGGTGTCCCACTGGGGGATTTCGTCGTAATTATAGTCGGCGTGCATCCTGACACGCCCGTCTTTCTTCATGATCGTCAACTTCATTGAGAACCAGGCGCCAGAACCATCGCGGTACATGACGTCGCGGAGCTCCACGAGTTTCTTCCACGTCATGCGCGGCGCCGCAAGGGACTTGTCCGCGCCGGCCGGCCGGTCAATCGTGAGCTCTTCCTCTGCGTATCGCGAGAGGTTTCGGATCACGAAGATGATGGTGAGCCAGTCTCCAGAATCGGATACGTGGCGCGCGATCTCGCGGGCAGCTTCTTGGACCAATTCGCCCTCACGGATCATTGGCGGAACTAGCTCATTCATTGATGAACCTCTTTCTCCTCGTAACGCCGTCAACTGTGTACTCGACTGAGATAGCAATCGGTACGCGACTTTCTCCCTCGTAATCGGGAACCACTTTGAATGTGATCCTCGGCGGCTCCCAGTCGGGACCGGAATCTGCCGGTGGCCGCAACTTTGAGCGCAACTCTTGTTCGACTGCGTAGAACGTATCGCCTGTACTGTTACCTTGGTTGAGATCGGAGAGCATCGGGACGAGGTTGATGTCTTCCGGGCCACCCGCGAACATGTTCGCGAGCAGGTGGCCGCCGTCGTACTCATCACCGCCGATATTCCCGATCCTGCTCTGGATGCTCTTAGAACGATCTGCATCACCGAACTGAAGATCGTCTGTATACGCTTCGATCGTACGGCCAGCGTGGTCAGTGACGAACACGTGGTCGTTAACGACGTACGTGACGTCCGGCTGAGGATGCATCAGGTCCCAGTTCAGTTTTCCCTTGCTTCCATACTGGGCCTCGACGTGCACAACCTTGCCAGCGTCGTCGGTGTAGAAGGTGCCGCGGTTAGGGACCTCATATGCCGTGTTCGGTTCCAGGTTGTCAAGCGCCGCGAAAGGCTTGCGTGGAGACGGCGCCTCACCCGACAGATGCTGAGCGACATCCGGAGCGGAGTAGCGCTCAACGATGTCGCCAGCGTCGGGTGCGTCGGGTCTCGAAGGCTGGGCATCGCCGCCAACGTCGAGGTCCTGGTCGGCCACGTCGACGACTTCGCGTTCCGCATCTGCGTCAACGGGTTGGCCAGCGGTGTCCAGGGTATCGACTGTGCTCGGGTCTTGCTCCCCTCCGTCCGAGTCCCGGATGC
Source organism: Promicromonospora sp. NPDC023805 (assembly GCF_040639635.1). Taxonomy (NCBI): domain Bacteria; kingdom Bacillati; phylum Actinomycetota; class Actinomycetes; order Micrococcales; family Promicromonosporaceae; genus Promicromonospora; species Promicromonospora sp. NPDC023805. The sequence goes on from NZ_JBFAAH010000004.1 coordinate 126,712, forward strand.
CGTCGCCGAATCGGTCGCCTTCGGGCGGCCCCTCGGTACCATGCCCGGCACCGCTACCTGGGCCGGCGTCACCGTGCCCGCCACCCCCGCCAGGGCCGCCATCACCGCCGTATCCACCGCCGGAACCGCCATCGCCACGACCACCGGCATGCTCACCGCCGCCGTGCCCGGCACCACCACCCGTGTCACCGTGCCCCCGCCCGGTGTCCGGTTGTCCGCCCCGTTCCAGCACCGTATCCGCCTGCGCGCCGACTCCCGCGGGCACAAGCTCGTCCGCGTGCCGCCCGCCCGCGCTCAACGACGCCTCAGCCATGACTGGCTCCCGCACGACGGGAGCGGGAACCGCATCGCGCAGCACGGAGTTGTCCGCCTTGAACCCCGGATTCTGCGCAGGCGGCTCAGCACCACGGCCCGGCAGCGGGTTGTCATCGCCCCCGCCCTCGGGACGGCCAGCAACAGGCAGATCCGGGGAGACGTCCAGCTCCGGCAGATCGACCTCGACCGACCGCCCCAGACCACCCATCACCCCACGTAGTCCAGCGGTCGCCCGAACCCCGGCCGTTGCCCACTCCAGCGGGTCCAACACCCTGTTCACGACATTCACCGCCTGCGCCGTCTTCAGCACCCCGCCGAGCTTGCCCGCGGTCCCGACCTTGGCTGCGACCCCCACGCCGGCCGTGGCGAACAGCAGTGCGATGTTGCCGACCGACGTGCCCACCGCACGCGCGGGATCCTCTTCCCACATGTCCCACGCGATCAGCCCCTTCCCCATCTCCGTCCAGGTGGTGCCAAAGATGTCCCAGGACTGTTCGCCGGACTGGGCATCATGACCGACCAGGAGACCCAACCCGGTCCACGCCGCCTCGGCCGTCTCCAACGACCGCTCGCCCGACTCCGAGTCGAAACCGAAGAAGGCCCCGAACCCCTCCACGCTCGCGAGCAGCACGTCGTCGCCGAACCCGTCCCAGACCGCCCGCTTGACCTGCACGGCCGCGGCCTTCGGGCAATGATCCTGCCGGGCCACCGATTCGCCCCAGGGCATCGGGGTGTCCAGGGAGATGTGCGAGACCCCGTACGCCAGCGGATCGTCGGCCGCGCCGGTCGACACATGGAGCGGCGTCATCTGATCGATCGCCCGGATCTGGTTCGCGCACCGCCGCTCCGCGTCCTGCAGGTCCACCGCGGCCGAGTTCGCGGCGCTCAGCAGCCGGTTGTTCTCATGGATCAGCTCCTGGTCGAACTCCCACTCCAGGTTCCCCGCGATCTTGTTGCGGAAAGCCACGGCGTCGAACCGCACCTGATCGAACCGCGCCTTCACCTCGCGCAGGTCCATCGCGAACGAGGCCAGCGCCGCGGCGACCCGCTCCAGATCCTCCGCGAAGTTGTCAGTCGTGCGCCCGACCGGGTCCATCACCGCCAGCAGCTGGCCCGCCTCCGGCGCCTCGTAGTGCGCCGCCAGCCCCTGCCACGCGCGCGGCACCTCGGCCCCCTCGTCCCGGATCCTGGCCGCATCCGCACGAAGGTCGTCCGCCGCATCGTCCACCGCGTGCGGATCAAGTTTCTGCGCCCCCGGCGCCCCTGGGATCCCCGCTGGATCAATCGCCGCCGTCACGTGTGAACTGACCCCGCAAGCGTGCCGAACCCCTTGGGCCTCATGGCCATCCCCCTCGCCGGTGCCGGCCCGTACGAGTGAGCCGCTCGAACGGAGCCAACCAGACATTTGCCCCGGCGTCCACGAAGACCCCGCGCGCGAGCACATCCGGGCACGACGCGTGAAGAGCCCAAGACAAACCATGGCAAAATGCCGACGATGGTTCTGCCCCCGGCTCTCGATTTCCACTCGGACCTTGCCCTGCACGACGAGTCCCGTGCCCGGGTCGTCGGACTGTCCGCGGCACGCTCCGACCTGATCCGCCGCGCGGCGGAGAACGACCGGCGCTACCTCCTGGTCACCGACGAACGGTCGGTCCTCACCCCACCCATGCACGACGCCCTGCTGAGCAGCGGCGGCGTCTGGGTGGTCCGCGAAGGTGACGGTCACGGCCCCAAGCGGGACGCCGTCACCGGCAGGCGCGTAGCCGACATGGCCGACGCGCTGAACGGAGCCGGCCGTGTGGAGGCCGACAACACCTCGCCGATCTTCCTGCGCCAGGTGCCCGACGACGACACCCTGCCGGCCTGGGCGATCGATGACGTCCGCCGCCTCGTGGACGCGCCGACGACCCAGCAGGTCATCATCTCGATGTCTGTCCGCCACAACGCCCGCCGCACCACGGTCCTCGGTCTGACTGCCGAGCTGCTGCTCGACGCGCTGACCGGGTCCGGGCCGTCGTCCTGGGGCACCGCGGAGCCGGCCCTCGCACCGTGGGACCGGGCCGAGCTGACCCGCTATGCCCGCGGGCGGGCGCCGGACGACACCCACCTCGTCGTCGTGGCCCCACACGCCGTCGGGACCGTCACTGTGCGCCGTACCGCGGACGGCCTCGAGGAGACCACCCAGCTCACGCTGGGGGCCGGCGACCCCAGGTCCGACGCCGCACGCTCTGTCCTCGACGGCATCCCAGCGGCGTTCACCCTGGTGGCCCAGAAGGTCATGGCGCTGTTCGGGCTCGCGCTGACCCGCGTCGGCCGAGCCGACCTCAACGTGCCGCCGATCGTCGAGGCGCCGGCCGTGCCGCTGACGATGCTCGTCGGGCCACCCGGCGTCCGCTCGCTGGGCCTCGACCTGGACGCCGCCGCACAACAGTTCGGCGGGACGCAGGTGGGACGGCGTCGGCTACCCGGTGTCCTGCTACCGCTCGGCACGGGCGATCGCGTCGGCTGGACCCGCCTCACGGAGGTCGTCGAGTGGATCGGCCCCGGTCGGGTCCGGGAGGCACTGACCAGTGAGGATGATCGGACGTCCGCATCCACGCCACAGACCGGAGGCCACCTTGCCCCGTGAGATCACGATCCTCGCTCCGCGCCCTGTCACCGACCGCGAGCTGGTCGAGTCGGCGTACGGCGTCGACCCCGAGCTCGGACTGCGGCGACTGAACCCGGGCGCGTCGATCCAGTTCCTGCGCGACGACAAGGACGTCGTTCTCACGCTCCAGCAACCCATGAACCTGCGCGCCCCGGACGAGATCGACCGGATCCTGCCCGGCGCCGACGTCTCCCCGGCGGTCCGGGAGGCCGCCCGCCGCGCCGCGGCAGATCCGGCGACGGCCCAGCCCGTATGGATCGAGGCGCTGGCGCCGTGGGGCGAGCACGGCGAGACCGGTGCACAGATCTGCCGGGCCCTAGCCGAGGTAGTCGGCGGCACGTGCGTGGTCCAGGACGGCCGATGAGCCGGCCACCGCGGACTGTCGCACCCGGCTACTGACCGGTCGACGCGTACTTCGCCTCGGTCGCAGCCTTCGCACCTCTCCACCACGCCTCGTTCTCGCGGTACCAGGCCACGGTCGCCTCCAGCCCTTGCCGGAAGTCCGTGTAGCGGGGCGACCACCCCAGCTCCGTCCGCAGCCGGCTCGCGTCGATCGCGTACCGCAGGTCGTGCCCCGGCCGGTCGGTCACGTGGTCGAAGTCGTCGGCGTCGCGCCCGAAGATCTCCAGCAGCGTCCGGACGACGTCGAGGTTGCTGGTCTCGCCGTCCGCCCCGATCAGGTACGTCTCGCCGACCTGGCCCTTCTCGATGATGGTCCACACGGCCGAGTTGTGGTCCTCGACGTGGATCCAGTCGCGCACGTTCAGGCCCGCGCCGTACAGGCGGGGGCGTACGCCGTCGATCAGGTTGGTGACCTGACGCGGGATGAACTTCTCGATGTGCTGGTACGGGCCGTAGTTGTTGGAGCAGTTCGAGATCGTGGCCTGCACCCCGAAGGACCGCACCCACGCCCGGACCAGCAGGTCGGACCCCGCCTTGGTCGCCGAGTACGGCGACGAGGGGTTGTAGGGCGTCTCCGGCGTGAACCGGTCGGGGGTGTCCAGCGGCAGGTCCCCGTACACCTCGTCGGTAGAGATGTGGTGGAACCGCACCGCATGCTTGCGCACCGCCTCCAGCAGCGTGAACGTGCCCACGAGGTTGGTCTGGACGAACGGCGAGGGGTCGTCCAGCGAGTTGTCGTTGTGCGACTCCGCCGCGAAGTGCACGACCAGGTCCGACTCCCCTACCAGCCGGTCGACGAGCGGCGCGTCGGTGATCGAGCCCTCGACCAGCTCGACCCGGCCGGCGACGCCGTCGAGCGAGGTCTGGTCGCCCGCGTAGGTCAGGGCGTCGAGCACGGTGACCTGGGCGTCCGGGCGCTCCCGCACCGTCTGGTGGACGAAGTTGGCGCCGATGAAGCCGGCGCCGCCGGTGACCAGTATCTTCACGGTTCAGTCCCGCCCGTAGATGTCGCGCGTGTAGACCTTGTCGGCGACGTCGTCGAGCGCCTCGGTCCGGCGGTTCGCGATGATGACGTCGGCCCGGGACTTGAGCTCGTCGAGGTCGCGCACCACCTCGGAGTTGAAGAACTGGTCTTCCTCCAGGGTGGGCTCGTACACGATGACCTCGACGCCCTTGGCCTTGATGCGCTTCATGATGCCCTGGATGCTGGAGGCCCGGAAGTTGTCCGAACCGGACTTCATCACCAGCCGGTACACACCCACCGTCCGCGGGTTGCGACGCAGGATGTCGGCGGCCACGAAGTCCTTGCGGGTGGTGTTCGCGTCGACCACCGCGTTGATCAGGTTCTGCGGCACGTCCGCGTAGTTGGCCAGCAGCTGGCGCGTGTCCTTGGGCAGGCAGTAACCGCCGTACCCGAAGGACGGGTTGTTGTAGTGCGACCCGATCCGGGGGTCCAGGCCCACGCCCTCGATGATCTGCGCGGTGTCGAGGCCGCGGGTCACCGCGTAGGTGTCGAGCTCGTTGAAGTAGGCCACCCGCAGCGCGAGGTAGGTGTTGGCGAACAGCTTGATCGCCTCGGCCTCTGTGGGGTCGGTCATCAGCACGGGGACATCCTTGGTGATGGCGCCCTCGAGCAGCAGGTCGGCGAACTGCTTGCCGCGTTCGGACCGGTCGCCGACCACTATCCGGGAGGGGTGCAGGTTGTCGTACAGCGCCCGCCCCTCGCGCAGGAACTCCGGGGAGAAGATGATCGCGGCGCCCGCGTGCTCCTCGCGCATCCGCTCGGTGAAGCCCACGGGGATCGTCGACTTGACCACTATCGTCGCCCGGGGTGCGCGCTCGACGACGCTCGCGATGACTTCCTCCACCGACGACGTGTCGAAGAAGTTGGTGACCTCGTCATAGTTCGTCGGGGTGGCCACCACGACGACCGCCACCCCCGCGTACGCCGCGTCCTTGTCGAGGGTCGCGGTCAGGTTCAGCGGCTTGTCCCGGAGGTACTCCTCGAGCTCGTCGTCGGCGATCGGGGAGAGTCCCTTGTTGACGAGGTCGACCCGTACCGGGTCGATGTCGAGCGCCCACACCTCGTGGTTCTGCGCGAGCAGCACCGCGTTGGACAGACCGACATAACCAGTGCCAGCAACAGCGATCTTCACGACGGAACTCCTGACAGGAAAGGTCGATGACGGACCCATGCTAGAGCGCGGCCCCCATCCGTCCCGGCCGCCCGGTGATGACCGAGGCCTTTCATCCGTGACGCACGCCACACCGGCGCTCGCCAGGCGCGGAGGTTAGGCTTACCTCACAATGACTACGCAGACCACGAACGCACCGACAGGCAAGCCCCGCAAGGCAGCTCGCACCACGGCGACGGTGACTGCGGTCCGGCACCTGACGCCGCACATGATCCGGGTGACGATCGGCGGCGAGACGCTCGCCGCGGTCGACCCGACGTCGCAGACGGACCGCTACATCAAGCTCGTCATGGCCGAGTCCCCCGAACCCGAGGGCCGTCCGGTGCTGCGTACCTATACGATCCGCAGCGTCGCCGAGTCCAGCTGGGACATCGACATCGTGACCCACGGCGACGTCGGCTACGGCGGCCCCTGGGCGCAGCGCGTCCAGCCCGGCGAGGAGGTCTCGTTCGTGGGACCGGGCGGCGACTACGCGCCGTCTCCCGATGCCCCCTGGCACCTCATGGTCGGGGACGAGTCGGCCCTGCCGGCCATCGCGGCCGCGTGCGAGGCCCTGCCCGACGGCGCAGTGGCCCACGTCTTCGTCGAGGTCTCCGACGCGTCCGAGGAGCAGGCGATCGCGAGCACCGGGGATCTGCGCCTCACGTGGGTGCATCGGTCCACGGGGGCGAGAGTGGCCGACGTCGTGCAGGCCGCCGAGCTGCCCGACGGTGTGCCCCACACGTTCCTGCACGGCGAGGCAGGGTGCGTGCGCGACCTGCGCCGCTGGGCACGCGCGACGCTCGGCGTGCCGCGCGAGATGCTGTCCGCGTCGGGCTACTGGCGGCGGGGCCGGGACGACGAGCACTGGCGTGCCGAGAAGGCCGAGTGGCGGGCAGCCGTGGAGCAGGACGACCTGGTGCTCAGCGCGCACTGACGTGCGTCGCAGGACCTGTGCGCGGACGCGGGGGCTTCCCGCGCCCGCTCACAGGGCGTCGAGCACCGCGAACCAGTGCTTCGCCGTCGTGCCGTCGTAGGGCGGCTCACCGGACCGGACCGCGGCGAGCAGGGCGTCGGCGTCCGCGCGGACGCGGGCCACGACGCCCGCCGGGTAGCCGTACCTCACGGTGTGCTCGGCGAACTCGTCCTCGTCGTCGATGGAGTACTGCTCGCCTCTCTTGCCGTCCACGTGCCCGTCCCTCATCGCGACGACGTCGAGGTCCATGTCCGCGCTCGTCACCTCCCAGGCCGGAGCGCCACCGGGGCGCCCGTCGTCGTGCCGCCACTCCGGCACGGTGGCCAGGTCGATGTACACGGCTGTGTCGTGGGGGTGCCCGTTGAACGACGGGATCCAGCCGAACTCGCCGACCAGCACCACTCCCGGCGACTTCGCGTGGTACCGCAGACCTGGCCGCGCATGCAGCGTCCCGGTCGGGTAGCCCAGCCACGCACCGTGCTCGTCCGAGCCCAGAAGAACGCAGTCCAGGACCCAGTGCGGGGTGCCGTCCCACTTGCGGAAGCGCATCCGGACGGGGGTACCCGGCTCAGTCGGCAGCGACGCCGAAAAGCCCTGGTCAGCAGGTTGTTGCGCAGACATGTCCAGGAGCCTACCGAGACGTCGTCGGGCCGTAACCCAGGGGCACTACGCTCTGGCCACCGTCGCTGCTCGCGCACACTCGGATGCTCGCTGGGACGACGGTATCCCGCCGTACCGATCGATCTACCCGTCGATCTACCCGTCGATCCCACGAGGAGCCTTCATGTCCCCTGCAAGCCGCCGTCTCGCCGCGTCCGGTGAGACTGCGCACCCGGTCCAGACCGCTGACGAGATGATCGCCGAGGCGCTGCTCACCGCCGCCGCGGATCCCCTCCACAACCCGCATCCGGACCGGCCTGGCCCGGTACCGGAGGCCCGACCGCTGCCGGCGCCCGACCAGGAGACCTGGGCGTCCGCCAAGGAAGCGAACCGTCAGCCGCGAGAGGTGTGGTCCGCCCCGGACCGCGCCGCGGACCGCCCCTTCCAGGAACGGCCGGAGCCGCTCTCCGGCGACGCGGTGCTCACCGCAGCCCTCCGGCGTGGCCTCCCCATCGACGAGGCGGTCACCACCTCCATCCGTGGCACCCGCAGCCTGGACACCGCCCAGTGGCGGTCGCTGTGCCACTCGCTGATGGCGCATCCGGAGACGCGCCGCGCCGGTGTCGCCGGCGCCGCGCTCATCGCGCAGCGCGTCGGCCTGCGCGAGCTCGCCTGGGACCTGCTGCGCCAGCTCGGGCCCGACGACGCCGCGCGCCTCGCCCCCGCGGAGTACCTCCGGGCGGGCATCACCATGGCTAACCCCGGCGTCGCCCGGACGGCGGCCACCTGGGTGCGCCACGGGTTCGTGACCGACGCGGCAGTGCTGCTCGAGATCGCGAAGCTCCTGTTCATCGGTGACGAGCCCGAGGCGTCGGCCGAGGTGCTCGAGGCCGCCCGGCTCGGCACGGGCCTCACCGAGCAGGTCGGCGCGTCCATCGACTACCTGGCCCCCTGGGTCGAGAAGGCGCTCAGGCCCGCCAAGCCCGCACGGGTACCGACCGGCCACGTCTCGTTCGCCGTCATCGACTACAAGGCGCCCGACGAGAACGTCGCGTCCAGCAACATCGGCGATGCCGTGCAGACCATCGCGAGCCTCGGCCACCTGCTGCGACACGAAAGCCTGCGCCTGCACGGCGACGACGCCGTCGCGGAGCCGGTGCGCTTCCTCGCCGACCGCGTGCGCCCCGACCAGAGGGTGGCCGGACCGGGTGCCGACGTGCAGCTGACGCTCGTGCAGCGCGACATGTCCCGCCTGGACGCCGTCCCGGAGAACACGTGGATGCTCGCGTTCGGCTGGTACATGCACAGCCAGTTCGACCTCCGCTTCGACTTCCCGTTCCACGAGAACCTCCAGCCGCTGTTCGTCTCGTTCCACGTCAACAAGCACGCCATCCTGACGCCCACCGCCGTCGACTACCTCAGGGCACACGGGCCCATCGGCTGCCGCGACTGGACCACCGTGCACCTGCTGCTCAACGCGGGTGTCCCGGCATTTTTCAGCGGCTGCCTCACGACGACCATCGACACGGTCTTCCCGGCGGACTTCACGCGCGCGCCCGCGGGGGCTCCCGCCGTGTACGTGGACACCCCGGTCCCGGAGCACGACGCCGGGAGCGAGCTCGTCACCCACCTGCATCCCTCCGTGCGCCACCAGGACTTCGGCCAGAACCTGCACACCGCCGTCGAGCTGCTGGACGCCTACCGGAGCCGGTTCTCCCGGGTCGTCACATCGCGGCTGCACGCCTTCCTCCCGTCGTGGGCCATCGGGGCCGACGTCGACTTCCGGCCCCGGAACGACGCCGACATCCGGTTCGCCGGCCTGCTCGACGCCGATGAGGGCGGCCGACGTGCCATGCAGGAACGGATCCGGGGCGTCGTCGCCCCGGCGATGGCCAAGATCCTCGCCGGGGCCTCCCGCGACGAGGTCTACGCCACGTGGCGCGCGTCCGTGGCGGACGAGGTAGAGCACGCGCTGGCGGTGCACGAGGCGCCGGTACCGGCGCCGTCCGGCAGTTGCTCGGTCGACGACGTGGTCACGGGCGTCCGCGCCACGCGCGTCGTCGTGGAGGCTGCCCGGCCGCGCCGGCTCCCGGCGTCGGGCGAAGCGGGGACTCTCGCCGTTGCGGTGGCCCTCGACGGCAACCTGCGTTCACAGATGGAGGTGGTGGTCGCCGGGGTGGTGAGGCACACCGACCGGCCGGTGCGTGTGGTCGCGCTCACGCGTGACCACACGCCGGCGGACCACGACCGGCTCGCCGGGCTCTTCCCCGAGGTCACGTTCGAGTGGTACGCGTGCGACGGGATCGACTACGGGACGGTGCTCGGCATGCTCAAGCACATCACGGTCGCCACGATGGACCGGCTGCTGCTGCCCGAGCTGCTACCGCACCTGGACCGCGTGATCTACCACGACCTGGACGCGCTGTCCGTGGTCGACCTGGCCGAGCTGTACGACGCCGACCTCGGCGGGGCGCCCCTGGCGGCCCGCCCGTCGATCTCGTACAACTACCGGCACGGCATCGGGAACGTCATCCGGTCCACCAGGCTGCTCGGGCACGACCCCGGCGCCGCACGCGACCTCGTGCGTGCCATGACCCAGCGGCACCGGTACGGGTACCGCGGGTTCAACGCGGGCATCCTGCTGCTCGACCTGGCGGTCATGCGCGCCGACCGCTTCACTCACGAGTTCGTGCCGTACGCCGAGCGGTACGGGCTGAACGACCAGGACGTGCTCAACGCCTACGCGGGTTCGCGCTACCGAAAGCTGGACGCGCGCTGGAACGCGTGGCCCACGCAGGAGGTGGTCGCCGAACCCGCGCTGATCCACTGGGCGGGGCCGGTCAAGCCGTGGCACGACGACCGCTACATCCTCCTCAAGGAGCACTGGACGGCCACGGAAACCTGGCTGGCCTCGCGCCGCTAACCCGTTGAGTGCTGGATATTCGCCCTCTTCCGGGGCCCGGAGGGGCGAATATCCAGCACTCAACGATCAGTAGGTGTCGGTGGACGGGGTGGGGGGTTCTCCCGCATTCCGATCGAAGCCGTTCAGGACCGACGCCGTGCTCGACAGGCCGAGCCGGGTCGCGCCCGCCTCGATCATCGAGAGTGCAGCGTCGAGGTCCCGGATCCCGCCCGAGGCCTTGACCCCGAGCCGGCCGCCACCCGCCGCACCGACGGTCCGGGCCATGAGCGACACCGCGTGCACCGAGGCGCCACCGGCGGGGTGGAAACCCGTAGACGTCTTCACGAAGTCCGCGCCGGCCGCCTGCGCCGCCTTGCACGCGCCCACTATCTGCTCGTCGGTGAGCGCCGCCGACTCGATGATCACCTTGAGGACGCGGTCGTTCGGCACCGCGGCGCGCACGGCCGCTATGTCAGCCTCCACGGCGTCGAACCGGCCGGTCCGCGCGATCCCGACGTCGATCACCATGTCGATCTCGTCCGCGTCGTCGGACACGGCACGGGCCGCCTCAAACGCTTTCACGTCGCCCATGTGCTTGCCCGACGGGAACCCGCACACGGTCGCGACGGCGAGCCGTCCAGCGGCTACCTCTACCGCGAGGGACACGAACGACGGGGACACACACACCGAGAACACGCCGAGCGCGGCGCCCTCCTCGACGAGCGTGGCGATGTCGGCCGCGGTGGCCTCCGGCTTGAGCAGCGTGTGGTCGACGTACGCGGCGAGCGCCGCCCTGTCATTCGGCACGGCCGGGGTCCGGGGCGCTTCGGGCTGAGCGGTCATACGAGTGCACCTTCAACTTTCTGGATTCCGGGCAGGATTACCTGCTCCACGAGGTCACGCCGCTCGTCGTGGTGCATGAACGCACCCCAGGCGGCGGTGACCGTCACGTCGACGAGGTCGTCGAGCGTCCAGCCCGCCTCGTCGACGAGCAGCTTCATCTCGTGCGTCATCGACGTGCGAGACATCAGGCGATTGTCCGTGTTGAGCGTGACGGCGAAGTCCAGCTCCTTGAGCCGGGTGATCGGATGCTTGGCGATGGACTCGGCGGCGCCGGTCTGCAGGTTCGAGACGGGGCACAGCTCGAGCGGGATCTGGTGGTCGCGCACCCAGTGTGCGAGGCGGCCGAGGTCGGCCGCTCCCCCGTGCCCGTCATCCGTGAGGCCGCTCCCGGCGGGGTCGCCGGGTACGAAGGCGATGTCCTCGATGATCCGGGCTCCGTGGCCCAGCCGGTCGGCGTGCCCGAGGTGCACCGCCTGCCCGATGGAGTCGAGGCCGTCGGCCTCGCCCGCGTGGATGGTCACGGGCATGTCGTGCTCCGCGAGGTAGCGCCAGATGCCGAGGTGGCGCGACGGCGGGAACCCCGCCTCGGGCCCCGCGATGTCGAACCCGGCCACGCCGTGGTCCCGGTACGCGACGGCGAGCTCCGCGATCTCCTGCCAGCGGTCCAGGTGCCGCATGGCCGTGACCAGCTGCCCCACCCGGATGATGTGCCCGTCCGCGGCGGCCATGGCGATGCCGTCGTCGATCCCGGACTGCACGGCCTCGACGGTCTCCGCGAGCGACAGCCCGCCGGCCATGTGCTGCTCCGGCGCCCAGCGCTGCTCCGCGTACACGACGCCGTCCGCGGCGAGGTCGAGCACCGCCTCGCGGGCGACGCGAGCCAGGTTGTCGGCCGTTTGCATGACGGCGATGGTGTGCTCGAAGGTCTCCAGGTACCGGACGAGCGAACCGGAGTCGGCAGATTCGCGGAACCAGTCGGCGAGGGACTCGGCGTCGGCCGCGGGCAGGGTGTGCCCGGCGGCGTCCGCCAGCTCGAGCACGGTCTGCGGTCGCAGGCCTCCGTCGAGGTGGTCGTGCAGGACAACCTTGGGCAGGGCGCGTAACAGCGCCTCACCGGGGCGCGCCCCGGGGTCTTGCATGGTCATGCTGACAACCTACCGTCCGGCACCGACAGCCGGCCGCGTGGCGTCCACGTCGGTGTCCTGGAGCGGATCCAGGCCGGCGTCACGCCAGGAGTCGGGACCAGGGAGTGTGCTCATCGGGCCTCCTCGTCGGGTGCTTCCATCGTCACCCGGGTCTCGTCGCCGTGCCACCGCCCGGCGCGCTCGGGCAGCAGCACCCAGGCGACGTGCGGCCAGCCACCGAGCGCCGCGGTCAGGGCCTTGCGCACGCGCGTAGCCGTCCGGTCGCCGGTCGACTGCGAGACGTCCGCCCTGCCCGACGGCGCAGGGGGCGGGTCGAGCAGCGCGGCGACGGGAACCGTGTGCAGCCCGGCGCCCGACGGCTCGTACAGGACCGCGCTGCCCTCCGAACCCTCCCCGTCGGCGAGCGTGAGCAGCACCACGTGGCGCGGGACCGCGGAGTCCCAGCCGCCCGTGACGTCGCCACCCGTGTACAGCGGCACCGGGACGCCCGCTCGCGCGCTCGCCACCGCCGCCTCCAGCAGGGTCCGCGACCCGGCCACCCGGTGGGTGTAGCGCACGCCGCCGTAGGTGGCGAACCGCGCGGCACCCCACGGCGGTGTGCCGTAGGTGCGCGGCCAGCCCGCGACGACGAGCCCGCGCCGGTTGGTCGCGGACTGGACGGCATGCTGCAGCCGCACGAACCGCTCGGCCGGGTCACCGCTCGCGAGCCGCAGGGCCGACCGCGGGTCGCCTGCCAGCCCGAGCATCGCCAGCACCGCCGACCCGCACGTCCTCTCGTCGACCTGCACCGCCGCGGCGGTGGTCCCGTCGAGCGACGGCAGGTTCAGCCGCCGCGGGAAGCCGACCGTCCCGGTGCCGCGCTCCCGCGCCAGCGGGTCCAGGACGGAACGCCGGGCACGGGAGGTCACCGACTCGAGGCGCTGCTCGACGTCGTCGGGCACCACAGGGCGAGCGAAGCGGCCAGGCGGCGGCGGGGCCGGCACTGGCCCCGCGAATGCACGCACAGCGCCGAGCATGGACGAAAGGTGCAATGTCGACGGCACATCCACAGGCTAAACGGGGCCGGAGCGACTCGCCGGTTCGCCACGCTGGGCCGCGCGGGCGATCCGGCGCACTCCAGAAGCGCAGGTCAGCCCGCGGAACGGGCCTGCCAGTCAGACGATCCGGTCCAGGACCACCGACTCGTCGGACGCCAGTGCGGCCCCGACCAGTGCCCCTGCGCCCACGTCCACCATCGACAGCGCGCTCGCCGCGCCGGCCAGCGCGCCGCCGAGACCCGCACCCTCGGGCTCCACGGTCCAGCCGCCCTGGAGCGCCTCGCGCGCCCGGGCGAACCGCTCGGGTGTGTCGGTGTGCAGGGTGAACAGCGGCTGGCCAGCGGCCACTGTCTCCCCCGGCTTCACGTGGATCTCGATGCCCGCTGCGGCCTGGACGGCGTCCTCCTTGCGCACCCTGCCCGCACCCAGCCGGTGCACGGCCACCCCGACGGCGTACGCGTCGAGCGAGGTCAGCACCCCGGACTCGGGCGCGACGACGGTCTCGGACTCCTTCGCGACCGGCAGCGGCGCATCGACGTCGCCGCCCTGCGCCGCGATCATGGCCCGCCACTTGTCCATGGCCCGGCCGTCGGCCAGGGCCTCGCGCACGTCCGCCTCCGAGGCGGGGCGGTCGGCCGCGGCGAGCATCTCGACGGCGAGCGCCACGGTGAGGTCGACGACGTCGGACGGCCCGCCGCCCGCGAGGACCTCCAGGGACTCGCGAACCTCCAGGGCGTTGCCCGCAGTCCGCCCCAGCGGCACCGACATGTCGGTGACCAGGGCCACGGTGCGCACCCCGGCGTCGGTCCCGAGGTCGACCATGGTGCGGGCGAGCTCGCGCGCACTCTCCAGGGTCTTCATGAACGCGCCGGAGCCGACCTTCACGTCGAGCACGAGGGCACCCGTCCCCTCGGCGATCTTCTTCGACATGATCGAGCTCGCGATGAGCGGGATCGCCTCGACCGTGCCGGTGACGTCACGCAGCGCGTACAGCTTGCGGTCGGCGGGAGCGAGGCCCGCCCCGGCGGCGCAGATGACGGCGCCGACGGACTCGAGCTGCGCCATCATCTCGTCGTTCGACAGGGACGCGCGCCAGCCGGGGATGGACTCCAGCTTGTCGAGCGTGCCGCCCGTGTGACCCAGGCCGCGGCCCGAGAGCTGCGGTACCGCCACGTCGAACGCCGCGACGAGCGGCGCCAGCGGCAGCGTGATCTTGTCGCCCACGCCGCCGGTGGAGTGCTTGTCCGCCGTCGGCCGGGAGAGGTCGGCGAACGACATGCGCTCGCCGGACGCGATCATCGCGTTGGTCCACCGGGAGATCTCCGCGCGGGACATGCCGTTCAGCAGGATCGCCATGGTCATCGCGGACATCTGCTCGTCGGCCACCACACCACGGGTGTAGGCGTCGACGAGCCAGTCGATCTGCGCGTCGGAGAGGGGCTCGGCGTTGTCGCGCTTCGTCCGGATGATGTCGACTGCGTCGAACTGCTCGGTCATCGGCTTGCCTCTCGCACATGGTTCAGGTCGCCCGGCCCGAAGGCCTGGGGCAGTACTTCGGTCATCGGCATCACGCCCTGCGGGGTGTCGACGAGCAGCTCCGGCCCGCCGTGCTCCCAGAGGATCTGCCGGCACCGGCCGCACGGCATGATCGTCTCGCCGAGCGCGTTCACGCACGTGAACGCGGCGAACCGGCCGCCGCCCGACATCACCAGGGCGCTGACCAGCGAACACTCGGCGCAGAGCGTCACACCGTACGCGGCGTTCTCGACGTTGGCGCCGACGAGCAGGCGGCCGTCATCGGCGAAGGCCGCCGCGCCGACCGGGAAGCCCGAGTACGGCGCGTACGCCTTGTCCACCGCTTCCCGGGCGGCGGCCCGCAGGCCTGCCCAGTCCACCGCACCTGCCGGATCCACAGAGCTCACGTCCACCTCACTCAACCCTTGATGTACGGCTCGCCCGACGCGGCCGGGGGACGGGACCGCCCCACCAGGCCCGCGACGGCGAGCAGCGTGACCACGTACGGGATCATGAGCATGAACTGGCTGGGCACGGGCGAGCCCACCACGGACAGCACGTTCTGCAGGTTCGACGCGAAGCCGAACAGCAGACCCGCGAACGCGGCACGCACCGGGTCCCACTTGCCGAAGATGACGGCGGCCAGCGCGATGTAGCCGGCGCCAGAGGTCATGTTCTCGCCGAACTGGCTGAGCTGCACCGTCGTGTAGAACGCGCCGCCCAGGCCCGCCACGGCACCCGCGACGAGCACCGCGTTGTACCGGGTGCGCACCACGTTGATACCCACCGTGTCTGCGGCCTTCGGGTGCTCGCCCACAGCGCGCAGCCGCAGGCCCCAGCGGGTCCGGTTCAGCGCGTACCAGACGGCGGGCACGGCGAGGAACATCAGGTAGATCAGCAGCGGCTGGCGGAACAGCACCGGACCGAGCACCGGGATGTCCGAGAGGATCGGGATCGGGATGGACGTGAAGCGCGTGGTCGAGTTCAGCTGTTCCGCTGCGGGGACGAGCACCTGCGAGTACAGGAAGCTCGTCAGACCGACGACCAGCACGTTCAGCACCACACCGACGATCACCTGGTTCACGTGGTACGTGATCGCGAACAGGCCGAGGACCAGCGCCACGAGGGCGCCCGCTGCCACCGCAGCGATCAGGCCGGCCACTGCGCTTCCGGTGATCGAGGAGACGACCGCCGCGGTGAACGCCGCACCCAGCAGCTGCGCCTCGATGGCGATGTTGACCACGCCCGCGCGCTCGCCGATCACGCCGCCCAGGGCGCCGTACACGAACGGGACGGACCACAGCACGGCGCCGCCGAGCAGGCCGACGATCGACAGGTCGCGGGGGCTGCCCGCGCCGGCCCAGGCCAGGAAGCCCGTCAGCCCGGCCAGGGCGAACACGATCACTACCCAGAGCGGCGTCCTGGTCCCGCGTGCGGTGAGCACGGCGGCGGCCGCGGTCGCCGCGAGCAGCACGGCGCCGCACACCCAGGCGAGCGGCGCCGACGGCAGCACGATCACCGGGATCTGGAAGAAGTCGCTGCGCTGCGAGAGCAGGAACCGCGTGTCGCCGGAATGCGGTACGGCCAGGAGCAGCAGCGCATACAGCGCGGTCACGGCCAGCAGCACGCCCGCCGTCTTCCATGACACGACGGTCACGGTGCGGGTCGTCTCCGAGAGGGGTGCGTCCAGCTGGGTGGTCTTGTGGTCGGCACTCACGCTGCCGCCTCCTTCCGGTTCCGGGTCGCCTTCGTCTTCTTCGCTGCCCGACGCCGGTTCGGGTCCGGCAGCCGGAAGATCGCCCTGACCAGCGGCGGCGCCGCGATGAACAGCACGATGAGGGACTGCACGACGAGCACTATGTCGCTCGGGACGCCCTCGGCGGCCTGCATGGTGGTGCCGCCGGCCTTGAACGCGCCGAACAGGATTCCCGCCGCGAGCACGCCCCACGGGCTGGACCCGCCGAGCAGGGCGACGGTGATCGCGTCGAACCCGATGCCCGCGTCGATGTCCGAGCCGAAGCCGGTGGTGACGCCACCCAGCACCTGAGAGGCGCCGGCCAGGCCGACGAGCCCGCCGGCCACGAGCATCGAGCTCACGGTGGCTCGGCCGGTATCGATGCCCGCCACGCGCGCGGCACGCGGGTTCTCCCCCACCGCGCGGAACACGAACCCTGTGGACGACCGGTTCAGCAGCCACCACACGCCGACCACCGCGAGCAGGGCCAGCACGAAGCCCCAGGTCAGGTTGAACTGGTCACCGAGGAGCCGCGGCAGCTGTGCCGACTCCGGCGTCGGCGGCGTCTTCGGGTTGGCCGACCCGGGCGCCTGCAGCAGGCCGGGCGTCGCGAGGAAGTAGGAGATCAGGTAGAACGCCACGTAGTTGAGCATGATCGTGACGATCACCTCGTGGGCTCCGGTGCGGGCCTTGAGCAGACCCGCCAGCCCGGCCCACAGCGCACCCGCCGCGATACCGGCCACGAGGGCCATGAGCAGGTGCAGCGGGAACGGCACGCCGCTGACGCCGAAGCCGACCCAGCCGGCCGCCGCTGCGGCGACGAGCATCTGTCCCTGGCCGCCGATGTTGAACAGCCCGGCACGGAACGCGAGCGCCACACCGAGGCCCGCCGCGATGAGCGGGGTCGCGTAGCTGAGCGTCTCCGTGAGGGGCCGGATCGCGGTGACGAAGTCCGGTGCCTGGAGGTTGACCACCGAGCCGCGGAACAGCGCGGAGTACGCGCCGCCGATCGCCTGACCGAGCGCGACGACGGTGTCGCCCGGCCTGGCGAAGAAGTACGTCGAGGCCTCCTTCACGCCCTCGTTGGTGAAGGCGATCATGATCGAGCCCGCTATGACGGCGAGCAGGACGGCGCCGGCGGACACGGTCAAGGGGCTCGTCATCGTCTGCTGCAACGCCTTGGCCAGGCGGCTCTCCGTGTCGACGGCGCCGTCGACGGCCGGTCCGGCCTCGCGTGCTCGTTCCTGCTCCAGCTCCTCGGCAGTGCCGGGGTCCAGGCCGGGCTCCTGCTCGGGGTTCGGCCCCGAGCTGGATCCGCTGTTCGAACTAGGCGCGTTCACGCGACCTCTCCCTTCGCGTCCTCCGGGGAGATCCCCGCCATCATCAGGCCCAGCACGTCACGCGGGGTGTCCGCGGGTACTACGCCGACCACCGTGCCGCGGTACATCACCATGATGCGGTCGGCCAGGGCCAGCGCCTCGTCCAGCTCGGTGGACACCACGACCACCGGCACGCCGGAGTCGCGCGTGGCGATGATCCGCTTGTGGATGAACTCGATGGAGCCCACGTCCACGCCGCGCGTCGGCTGCGCCGCGACGAACAGGCGCAGATCGCGCGACAGCTCGCGCGCGAGCACCACCTTCTGCTGGTTGCCGCCCGACAGGCGCCCCACTGGCGTGGTGATGCCCTGCGTACGGACGTCGAACTCGGCGACCTTCTCCTCGGCGAACTTGTCCCGGAACCCGAGCTGGAGCGCGCCGCCCTTGACGAACGGCCGGCCGTCGGAGCGGTCGAGCATGAGGTTCTCGGCGATGGTGAACTCGCCGATCAGGCCGTCGTGCGTGCGGTCCTCGGGGACGAAGCCCACGCCGGCGTCGAGGATGTGGCGCACGGACCGGCCCACGAGCTCCTTGCCGTCGAGCGTGATGCTCCCCGACACGTCGCTCTCCAGCCCCAGCAGGGCCTCGGTGAGCTCGGTCTGCCCGTTGCCCTGCACGCCCGCGATGGCGAGCACCTCGCCGCCGCGCACCTCGAAGCTGACGTTGTCGACCACCACGGCGCCCGACTCGCTGGTGACCACCAGGTCGGTGACCTTCAGCCCGTTGTCGTGCAGGGTGGGCGCCTCCTTCCGCACCGTGAGCTCCACGGAGCGGCCCACCATCAGGGAGGCGAGCTCGCTGTCCGACGCCGTCGGGCTGGCCTCGCCCACCACCTTGCCGTGGCGGATCACGGTGATGCGGTCCGCGACGGCGCGCACCTCGCGCAGCTTGTGCGTGATGAACACGATCGCGGAGCCGGCGTCGCGCAGCTGGCGCATGATCGCCATCAGCTCGTCGGTCTCCTGCGGCGTGAGCACCGCCGTCGGCTCGTCGAAGACCAGCACGTCGGCGTTCCTGGAGAGCGCCTTGATGATCTCGACGCGCTGCTGGACACCCACGGGGAGGTCCTCGACCAACGCGTCGGGATCCACGTCGAAGCCGAACCGGGCGGAGATCTCCTTCACCTGCGCGCGGGCCGCCTCCAGGTCGAGGCGCCCGCCACCGCGGGTCTGCTCGTGGCCGAGCATCACGTTCTCGGCGACGGTGAAGACCGGCACGAGCATGAAGTGCTGGTGCACCATGCCGATGCCCGCGCCCATCGCGTCGCCGGGGCCGGAGAAGCGCTGGACGACGTCGTCCAGCAGGATCTCGCCCTCGTCCGCCTCGTACAGGCCGTAGAGCACGTTCATCAGGGTGGACTTGCCCGCCCCGTTCTCGCCCAGGAGCGAGTGGATCTCGCCTGGCTGAACCACCAGGTCGATGGCGTCGTTCGCGACGAGCGCGCCGAAGCGCTTGGTGATGCCGCGCAGCTCGAGCCGCATAGGAATCCTTCCCGAAAGGGGTCCGGTCCTGCTCATGACAGGTCCCGGGGCGCGCGGCGCGTGCCGTGCCCCCCGGGACCATCTTGCGTCAACTCTCCGACAACTACCGAAACGGCTACCGAGATGCCTACCGATCAGCCGTCACAGGCGTCACTCGCCGAGGTAGGACTTCACCTCGACGTCGCCCGCGATGATGGACTCCTTGAGAGTCTGCACCTCTTCCCAGAGTGCCGGGTCCACCTTGTCCTCGAAGTTGTGCAGGGGCGCGAGGTCCACGCCGCCGTTCTCGAGGGTGCCCACGTACGGCGCCGGGTCGAACTCGTCGTTGCCCGAGGCGATGACCGCCTCCTCCGTCGAGACGTCCATCCCCTTCAGGATGGAGGTGAGCACGATGTCCTGCGTGGTCGGGTCCGTCTCGTAGAAGTCGGCGTCCACACCGATCAGGGCGACGTCCTCGCCCGAGTCGACGATGGCGTCCACCGCGGGCTGGTAGATCGGGCCACCGACGGGCAGGATCACGTCGACACCCTGGTCCAGGATGTTCTGGGCGGTGGTCTTCGCCGCCGGGTCGGCCGCGAAGCCGCCAGTGAACGAGCCCTTCTTGCCGTCCCAGCCGACCAGCTCGACGTCAGCGTCCTTGGTCTCGTTGTAGTAGTCGACGCCCTGCTTGAAGCCGTCCATGAAGATCGTGACGGTCGGGAAGTCCATGCCGCCGAACGTGCCGACCTTGCCGGCCTTCGAGTAGCCCGCGGCGAGGTAGCCGGCGAGGAACGCGCCCTCCGCCGTGTTGTACAGCAGCGGCTTGATGTTCTCGGCGTCAGCCTTGCCGTCGATGTCGGCGTCGGCCGCGTCGTCGATGATGATGTAGTCGATGTCGGGGTTGGCCTTCGCCGACGCGATGGTGGTCGCGGAGAGGTTGAAGCCCACCGTGACGATCGCGTTGCAGCCCTCGGAGACCAGCGTCTGGACGTTGCCCTCGTACTCGGACGCCGAGGTCGACTGCACGTCGACCAGCTTGGTGCCGAGCTCGTCGGCCGCAGCCGTGGCGCCCTCGTAGCCGAGCTGGTTGAAGCTCTTGTCGTCGAAGCCACCCTCGTCCGACACGATGCAGGGCTTGAAGTCGCTGGTGGCCTCGCCACCGGTGGTCTCCTCAGGGGCGGCGCCACATGCCGAGAGCGCGAGCGCCGCTGCTCCCGCAAGGGCCGTAAGCCGAACAGCCTTCTTCACTGGTGCTCCTTCGATGGTCCAGACGGGCCTGATCCAAACAGGTCTGGGGCCCTATACCGCACCGAGGGTAGCCAGCGCATCCCGCATTTCGCGTTTCGAGACGGTAACCGGAGTAAGTCGTTACCGAAGCGTCATCGACAGGAACATCCAGCGGTCAGCTCGCCGCAAACTGGGCAAGGGCCCGCACGCCGACGCCGATGGCGCGCTCGTCCACCACCAGGTCGCCCTGGTGCAGGTCGTAGGTGCGGCCGCCGGGGGTCCGCACGCCGAGGCGGGCCATGGTGCCGGGCACCTTGCGCAGGAACCAGGCGAAGTCCTCGCCACCCATCGACTGCTCGGTCAGCTGCACCGCGTTCGGACCGACTGCCTCACGGACCGCGTTCTCGAGGTCGCCCGTCGCCTCGGTCTGGTTCTCGACCGGCGGCACGCCGTGCGTCACGGTCACCGCGACGCTGACCTGGTAGGGAGCCACTATCTGCTCCACCGCCTCGCGCACCAGCTCGCCCGCCTTCTCCCAGGCGCGCACGTCGAGGCACCGCAGCGTGCCCTTGACGATGCCGGTGGACGGGATCGCGTTGGGCGTCGAGCCCGCCTGCACGGCACCCCAGGTCAGGTTGACGCCGGAGCGCGGGTCGAGCCGGCGGCCGAGCACGCCCGGCGTCTGCGTGATGACCTGGCCGAGCGCGAACACGACATCGCCCGTGAGGTGCGGGCGCGAGGTGTGGCCGCCGGGCGACGAGATGGTCACCATCACGGAGTCGCTGGCCGAGGTGATCGGGCCGATCCGGGTGCCCACGTGCCCGACGTCGAACTTCGGGTCGCAGTGCAGCGCCGCCATCCGGTCCACGCCGTCCAGCTCTGAGGTGCGGTTGATGATGTCCTCGGCGCCGCCGGGGAAGACCTCTTCGGCGGGCTGGAAGAAGAGCCGGACGCCGCGTCGCAGCCGCCCCTCCTCCGCAAGGCGGGCGAGCACGAGGCCCGCACCGAGCACGACGGTGGTGTGCACGTCGTGCCCGCAGGCGTGCGCGACCCCCGGCTCGGTCGAGGCGAACTCCACCCCGCTGGTCTCCTGCAGCGGGAGTGCGTCGAGGTCGGCGCGCAGGCCGACCCGACCCTCGCCGTCGGGCCCGTGGTCAGGGCCGATGTCGCAGGCCAGGCCGGAGCCGATCGGCAGCAGGCGCGGCTCCAGGCCCGCCGCGCGCAGGCGCTCGGCGACGACCTGGGTGGTGCGGGTCTCCTTGCGGGACAGCTCCGGGTGCGCGTGCACGTCGCGGCGGAACGCGATCAGCTCGGACTCCAGGCCGTCGGTCAGCTCGCCCACGCGAGCCGCCAGGGCGGCGACGACGGCCGTCGCGTTCCCCGCGGGCACGTCACCCACCGGCATCTGATCGCCCGAAACGATCTGATCGAAGTCGGCGAGACTGACGGGCTGGGTCGGGTTCACCTGACCCACGGTAGCGCTGTCCGCCCCGCGAGACACGGCCTGGGCGCATCCGTCCCACCATGCGGACATCGCTGAGATCAGCGGCCCGTCGCCAGGCTCAGAGCAGGTCCTCGCGGCCGCGGGCGCGCACCGCCGCCACCACCTCTTTCACCTGCTGGGCGCGCGCCCGAGTGGTGACGAGCAGCGCGTCGGGCGTGTCGACGACGACCACGTCGTCCAGCCCCAGCACCGTCACCAGGCGGCCCGACGCCGGGACCACCACGGAGCCGGCACTGTCGATGCGCAGCACGTCGGCCGGGTCACCGAGCACCTTGGCGCCACTGTCGTCGTCGGACGGGAGGAGGACGGCGAGCGAGTTGTAGTCCCCGACGTCGTCCCAGCCGAACGTCCCCGGCACGACGGCGACGCCGCCCGCCTCCGCGACGGGCTCGGCCACCGCGTGGTCGATCGCGATCTTCTCCAGTCCCGGCCACACGTCCGCGAGCACCGCGGCGCGGCGCGGGGTGTCCCACGCGTCCGCGACGAGGCGCAGGGAGTCGTGCAGCTCCGGACGCTGCTCGGCGAGGTGCCCGAGGAGCACCGACGTACGCGAGACGAACATGCCCGCGTTCCACCGGTACTCGCCCGAGGCGAGGTACCGCCGCGCCGTGGCCGCGTCGGGCTTCTCCGTGAAGCCGCGCACGTGGAGCGTGTGCGGGGCGCCCTCGATCCCGAGCGGCTCGCCCGAGCGCACGTAGCCGAAGGCCACCGACGGCCGGGAGGCGGCGATCCCGACGGTCGTCACGTAGCCGGCGCGCGCAGCGGCCACCGCCTCCCGGATCGCGAGCTGGAACGCGCGCGTGCCGTGGATGACGTGGTCCGCGGCGAACGAGCCGATGACCACGTCGCCGTGCCGCTTCTCCAGCACCGCCGCGGCCAGGCCGATCGCCGCCATCGACTCGCGCGGGGACGGTTCGGCGAGCACGGCGTCGTCGGACAGGCCGGGCAGCTGCGCGCGGCAGGCCGCGACGTGCTGCTCGCCGGTGACCAGGACGATCCCGTCCGGCCCGACCAGCGGCCGCAGCCGGTGCTCGGTCGCCTGGAGCAGCGACATGCCGGAGCCGACCAGGTCGTGCAGGAACTTGGGCTCCCCGCCCCGCGACAGGGGCCAGAGCCGGGTACCTGACCCACCGGCCGGTACCACTGCGAAAAAGTCGTCGATCGGGGACGATAGGTCGGCGGCCGAAGTCATGCCCCGCAGGATGCCAGTAGGACGGCGCTTCCGCAGCGATAACCCGCCGAGACAGGCGAGCTACCGGTCGGGCGGCGGAGCTGGATCCGGTAGCAACGCACGGGCTACCTGACGGGTGCCGGAAGCGACGGCATCTCCCCTGTGGGATCAGTCACAAATGCCGCGTCTTGATGCCTGTGAGGGCTGCCGGGCGGCGATCGAGGCGACCAGTTGTCATTACAGTGGGGACCAGCCACCCCCAGCCGGACAGCCATAGGAGGCTCCCGAAGTGCCCACCGCACCAGCAGGCACGTTGTACCGCGGCCGTGAAGGCATGTGGTCATGGGTCGCGCACCGCGTGACCGGCGTGCTGATCTTCTTCTTCTTGCTCGTGCACGTGCTCGACACTGCGCTGGTGCGCGTGTCCCCCGAGGCGTACAACGCCGCGATCGGCACGTACCAGACCCCGATCATGGGGCTGGGCGAGGCAGGACTCGTGGCCGCGATCGTCTTCCACGCCTTCAACGGCATCCGCATCCTCCTGGTGGACTTCTGGGCCAAGGGCCCGAAGTACCAGAAGACGATGCTCTGGGTGGTCGTCGGTCTCTTCGTCGTGACGATGGCGGGCTTCCTGCCGCGGCACCTCATCAACGTCTTCACCGGGGGTCACTGATGGCACACGGAACCGCAGCGGTGGCGAAGCTCGACTCCCCGCGCTCCCCCTACGCGCGGCGCAAGACGACGCGCGGCAACTACGAGCTGTACTCCTGGGTCTTCATGCGGGCCTCCGGCGTCGTGCTGCTCGTCCTGATCTTCGGCCACCTGTTCGTGAACCTGATGGTCGGCGAGGGCGTGCACGCCATCGACTTCGCCTTCGTGGGCGGCAAGTGGTCGAACCCGATGTGGCAGGTCTGGGACCTCCTCATGCTGTGGCTCGCCATGATCCACGGCACGAACGGCGTGCGCACGATCATCAACGACTACGCCACCCGGGATCTGACGCGCGGCATCCTCAAGGGGCTGCTCCTCCTGGCGTTCACCGTCGTGGTCGTGCTCGGCACCCTGGTGATCTTCACGTTCGACGCGTGCCCGGCCGACGCTCCCGCGGAGCTGCTGGCCTCCTTCTGCACGGCATAGCACGGCCCCAGCACGACGCAACACCGGCAAGTCCCCCCAGCCCCACCCTCCGAAACTCTTCAGCAGGAGGCATCGAGCCCGATGCAGACCCATCAGTACGACGTAGTCATCGTCGGCGCCGGCGGCGCAGGCATGCGCGCCGCCCTCGAGTCGTCGAAGGAGGCCCGCACAGCGGTGATCTCCAAGCTGTACCCCACTCGCTCCCACACCGGTGCCGCCCAGGGCGGTATGGCGGCAGCCCTCGCGAACGTCGAGGACGACAACTGGGAGTGGCACACGTTCGACACCGTCAAGGGCGGTGACTACCTCGTCGACCAGGACGCGGCCGAGATCCTCGCCAAGGAGGCGATCGAGTCGGTCCTCGACCTGGAGCGGATGGGCCTCCCGTTCAACCGCACCCCCGAGGGCAAGATCGACCAGCGCCGCTTCGGCGGGCACACCCGCGACCACGGCCAGTCCGCCGTGCGCCGCGCGTGCTACGCGGCCGACCGCACCGGCCACATGATCCTCCAGACGCTCTACCAGAACTGCGTCAAGCAGGAGGTGGAGTTCTTCAACGAGTTCTACGTGCTGGACCTCATCACCGACCACGACCTCACCACCGAGGAGATCGCGGACGGCGAGGAGGTCAACGCGACCGGCGTCGTCGCCTACGACCTCGCCACCGGCGAGATCCACGTGTTCCAGGCCAAGTCGATCATCTTCGCCACCGGCGGTGCCGGGAAGATCTTCAAGACCACCTCGAACGCGCACACCCTGACCGGTGACGGCATGGCCCTGGCCTACCGCCGCGGCCTGCCGCTGGAGGACATGGAGTTCTTCCAGTTCCACCCCACAGGCCTCGCGGGGCTGGGCATCCTCCTGTCGGAGGCCGCCCGCGGCGAGGGCGGCATCCTGCGCAACTCCGAGGGTGAGCGCTTCATGGAGCGCTACGCCCCCACCATCAAGGACCTCGCGCCGCGCGACATCGTCGCCCGGTCCATGGCGAACGAGGTCCGCGAGGGCCGGGGCGCCGGGCCGAACAAGGACTACGTGCTGCTCGACCTGACGCACCTGGAGCCGGCGCACATCGATGCCAAGCTCCCGGACATCACCGAGTTCGCGCGGACCTACCTCGGTATCGAGCCCTACACCGAGCCGGTCCCCGTCTACCCGACGGCGCACTACGCCATGGGCGGCGTGCCGACCAACATCAAGGGCGAGGTCCTCCGCGACGGCGTCAACGTCGTCAAGGGCCTCTACGCCGCCGGTGAGGTCGCCTGCGTGTCCGTGCACGGCTCGAACCGGCTCGGCACCAACTCGCTGCTCGACATCAACGTGTTCGGCAAGCGCTCCGGGCGGGCGGCCGCCGAGTACGCGAAGACGGCGTCGTTCCACGAGCTTCCCGAGGACCCGACGGTCCGCGTGGTCGCGCAGCTCGACGAGATGCGCAACCGGCCCGACGGCGAGCGTGTGGCGGACATCCGCAAGGCGCTGCAGGAGAGCATGGACCTCAACGCCCAGGTGTTCCGTACCGGCGAGTCGCTGAACGACGCCCTTGCCGACATCCGCGAGCTGCAGAAGCGGTACCGCAACGCTTCGGTGCAGGACAAGGGCAAGCTGTTCAACACGGACCTCCTCGAGGCCATCGAGCTGGGCTTCCTGCTCGACATCGCCGAGGTCACTGTGGTCGCGGCCATCAACCGCAAGGAGTCGCGCGGCGGTCACTACCGCGAGGACTACCCGAACCGCGACGACGCGCACTACATGCTGCACACGATGGCCTACCGCCGCCCGCCCGAGGCGTCGAACCAGGCCGAGGGCCACGTCGAGGGCTACTTCGACCACGTCGAGGAGTTCGACGGCTACAAGGTCGTCCTGGGCTCGAAGCCCGTCATCCAGACCCGGTACGAGCCGATGGAGCGAAAGTACTGATGACTGCCACTCTCGAAGCCGCCGCACCGTCACCCGCGGGCGAGATTCCCTCGTTCACGGTCACGATGCGGATCCGGCGGTTCAACCCCGAGGTGTCCGACGAGCCGACGTGGGAGGACTTCACGGTCGAGGCCCACGGCACCGACCGCGTGCTCGACGCCCTGCACAAGATCAAGTGGGACATGGACGGCTCGCTCACGTTCCGCCGGTCCTGTGCGCACGGGGTCTGCGGCTCGGACGCGATGCGGATCAACGGCCGCAACCGGCTGGCCTGCAAGACGCTCCTCAAGGACGTCAACCCCGACAAGCCGATCCTGGTCGAGCCCATCAAGGGCCTGCCGGTCGTGAAGGACCTCGTCGTCGACATGGAGCCGTTCTTCGCCTCCTACCGCGAGATCATGCCGTTCCTCATCACCAAGGGGAACGAGCCGTCCAAGGAGCGCTACCAGTCCCCCGAGGACCGCGCCCGGTTCGACGACACCACCAAGTGCATCCTGTGCGCCGCGTGCACGTCGTCCTGCCCGGTGTTCTGGACGGACGGGCAGTACTTCGGGCCGGCCGCGATCGTGAACGCGCACCGGTTCATCTTCGACAGCCGTGACGAGGGTGGGTCGCAACGGCTGGAGATCCTCAACGACAAGGAGGGGGTGTGGCGGTGCCGCACCACCTTCAACTGCACCGAGGCCTGCCCTCGTGGGATTGAGGTCACGAAGGCTATCCAGGAGGTCAAGCGCGCAATGATCACTCGCGCGTTCTGAGTTCTCTCGCTTGCTTCCGCCAAGACGCGCGGCTGACTTCGGTCGGTTGCTCTGCGCAGGCGGCTGACTTCAACTAGCCGTTGGCGGACGTCGTCACACAGTGGTGCCCACCGTCGCCCGCCCACTTGTACGCTCGCTGCGATCGAACGGTAGTCACGCGAGAGGATGATCTGTGTCCCTGTCTCCGCCCATGTTCCCTATTTCAGTCAAGGGTGTCGTCGTGGACACGGCCGAACGAGTACTCCTCCTGAAGAACGAGCGTGACGATTGGGAACTGCCGGGTGGGCGTATCGAGATCGGCGAGACACCCGAGGAATGCGTGGCTCGTGAGATCAGGGAGGAGACGCAGTGGAAGGTGCGGACCGGCCCGATCCTCGATACCTGGATGTACTACATCGATGTGGCTCAGAAGCACGTCTTCATCGCGACCTACGGTTGCTATCCGGAAGCTGACGTCGAGCCCGTGCTGTCGCACGAGCACAAGGAAGTCGGGTTGTTCACCGCCGCTGAGGTCGCCCGGCTGACCATGCCTGAGGGCTACCGTCGATCCATCGCCACCTGGCTCGAGCTGACGGCCCGCGACGTGCGATGACCGGCTAGGTCAGCCCTCCGCCGGCATCCACGCGTTGCATCACCGAGGGGGAACGTGAGGTTCAGGCGTGGATAGCGGCAATATCAGAACTGAGACCGTGAGACCTGAGCCGCACGAGAGTTCCAGGCCGTTCGCCCATGCGCCGGCGCGACGGCTGGTCGTCTCCAACGCGTTCGACGCCGCCTCCCGCAACGCGGTCGACCTGGTGATCGACACCACCGCCGTCATCGTCGTCGGCGCCGGCGCGTTCCAGATCGGACTGCTCAACGCTGCGGGCTCGATCGCCTTCTCGCTCCTGGGCGTCCCGATCGGCGTATTGATCGACCGCGCGGACGCACGGACGGCGATGACGATCTCTGCGGGCGCACGAGCGCTGCTCTGCGTCGGGCTCGCACTGCTTCTCGCCAGTGGGCAGGTGACGTTCTGGCTGCTTGCCGCGATGAGCCTGCTGGTCGGTATCTCCGGTGCGGTCAGCGAGACCGGTCAGACGGTCCACGCCACCGAGGTCGTACCTCGGGGCGTCGTGGGAACGCTCGTGGCGCGGCTGCAGTCCGCCGACAGCGTGCTGGCCCTCGCCATCCCCGCGGTCGTCGGCGTCGCCCTTGGTGCGTGGGCCCCGGAGTGGTCGGTGGGAGCGGCGGCTCTCGCTTCTGCGCTGGCCGCCGTCGTGCTGCTGGGCCGACGTCGTGCCACCACCAGGATTCGAGCCGGGACAGCAGGACCCTCCCGAGGACGCCGGCCGAAGGGTCGCTTCGGCGCGGAGGTCCGCGAAGGTATCGCAGTCTTCCGGTCGGACGCCGTCCTGCGCAGGCTGACCTGGTCGAGCGCGCTGACGAACTTCGGCCTCGCTGCGTTCTCCTCGATCGCGACGATCCTTGTCCTACGCACGCTCGATCTCGGCACGGCGGCGTACGGGCTGCTCGTGACCCTCGGCGCCGCGGGCGGCCTCGTGGGTAGCCTGATCGCAGCACGGTCGACACGCAGGCTCTCCCGGGCCGCCGTCGTCTCCGTGGCGACGACCGCGCTGGCCCTGGTCGCGACGATCCCGCTCGTGGCGCTGTGGGCCGAGCCTGCGGCATTCGTACTGATGGGCGTACACGCCGTCCTGTGGGGACTGTTCATCGTGCTCGGCAACGTGCAGATCGCGGCGCTGGTCGCGGCTCGGGTCCCTCACGAGAAGCTCGGGAGGGTCGCGGCGTTCCGACGATCCGTCACGTTCAGCGTGGTCCCGGTCGGCGGGGTGCTGGGCGGGCTGGTCGCCGGATGGCTGGGAATCCCCTCGGTCGTCATCGGCTCGATCGCCGCAAGCGTCCTCGCAGCGATCCTGGCCTGGACAGCTCGCCGCGGTCTCTGAGCCGCGGGTCAGCGCGACATCTCAGGGTCCGCCGACGGGTCCTCCGACGGGTCCTCCGACCGGTCCTCCGACGGCTCCGCCGCTGCCATCCAGGCCGTGGTCAGCAGGAGGACTCGGGCCAGGAGGTTGACCAGGACCAGGAGGGTCACGACTACCGCGAAGGACGCCAGCAGGGCGTTGCGAGTAGCGGTCGTGGCGATCACCTCGGCGCCGAGGAGACGCAGCCCGCCGGCCACGATGCCGACGGCCAGGGATCCCAGCAGCAAGTCTCGTCTGGCTGGGCGTACCCCGCCCACGAAGCGGATCACGGCGGCGACGACGGCGGCGTCGAGCACCACGGTCAGCAGGAAGCCGACGCCGCGCACCGCCCAGCCCGCACCCTCTCCCAGGCCCACCAGCTCCAATGTCCAGGGAACTGCGGCCGCGACCGCCACGCTCGCGGCCGCCGTGATCAGGACACCTACACCGAGTAGGACGAATCCCAGGAGCTGCCGCAGGCGCTCGGTCACCGGGTTGGCGCCGTTCTCGGTCAGCCCGAACGTCGCGCGGACCGAGGTGCGCAGCGCGCCCATGAAGTTGGTGGCGGACCAGAGCAGCACCGCCACCGCGACCACCGACGTCCAGCTGATGCCGGTGGAGAGCACCAGGTCCGACGGCGTCAGGACGCCTCCGCTGCCGGTGTCCACCAGGCCCGGTATCCAGGTGTCCACCTGGGTGAGGACAGCTACCCGCAGGTCGGCGTTGCCGCCGAGCACCCGGACGAACAGTGTGTAGCCGATGGTGAGGGCCGCGAACAGGGAGAACAGCGCGGCGTACGCCATTCCGCCGCAGAGCACCGACCCGTTCGCGAGGTCGTACTGCGCCAGCGCGCGACCAGCACGAGTTTCCTGCCAGCGTGTCCACGCCGCCTGTCCGAGCTCGATCAGCCGCTTCATCGCGACGAGCCTATGCGCAACGGCACCACACGGGCAGGTCAGGCTCTACCTATATCGGACCTATCTCGGCTGAGCCTGCGGTTCCGCTCCGGCTCAGGCTCTATGAGTGTCGGCTGAGCCTGCGGTTCCGCTCCGGGCACGTGCCTCGTTCCTCGGCCCACACCCTGCGCTGCACCTCCGGCTCAGCCGAGGGGGAAGGCAGCCTGGGGGCGCCAGATGCCGTCGTCGCCGTGCTCATACTGGTAGAAGCGGTCGACGTCGAACTCGGCGGAGTAGTCCGCCATCGCCTCGAACGCCTTGTCGAGCGAGGAGTCGGGCACCTCGTGCGCGATGGTCACGTGCGGGTGGTAGTTGAACCGCAGCTCTCCGTCGAGCACCCCGGTCCGTACGCTCGCCTCGAGCTGCTCGCACTCGGAGATCCCTTGCGCCAGTGCCACGAACACGACCGGCGAGACCGGCCGGAACGTCGCAGTACCCCGGAGCTGCACCGTGAACGGTGGCGCCGCCGCGGCCACTGCCGCCAGGTGCTCCCGCGCCTCGGCGAGCTGCTCGACGTCGAGCAGGGTGGGGCCCAGCAGCGTGATGTGCGGCGGGATGAAGTGGGCGAGCGGGTCCTCGGCGGCGACCCGCGCCGCGCTCAGCTCAGCGGCGTAGGGCTCCGGGATCTCGATGGCGATCCCGATGCGAACCTGACCGGGGCCCCGCTCGGGGAGGTTCACCGGATGCCTCGTGCGGGGAGCAGGCCGAACCGTTCGTACATCCGGTCCAGCACCGGGCTCGCGATCGCACGCGCCCGGTCCGCGCCGTCGGCCAGCACCCGGTCCAGCTCGGCAGGATCCGCGAGATAGGTGTTTGCCCGGGCCTGGAACGGCTCGAGGAAGGCGACGACGGCGTCGGCCAGGTCCACCTTGAGGTACCCGTAGCCGCGGCCGTCGTACTCCTTGGCGATCTCGTCGATGCCACGGTCGGTCACCGCCGAGAAGATCGTCAGCAGGTTCGAGATGCCCGGCTTCTCCGCCGGGTCGAACCGCACGCCGTACGACTCGTCTGCGTCGGTCACCGCCGACTTGATGGCCTTGACGGCCTTCTTCGGGTCCTCCAGCAGCCAGACGACGCCCTTGCCGCCCGTGCTGGACTTGCTCATCTTGGCACTCGGGTCCTGCAGGTCCTGGATCTTCGCGACGGCCTTGACGATGTGCGCGTCCGGCACGACGGCGGTCTCCGCGCCGAAGCGCGTGTTCAGCCGCTCCGCGAGGTCGCGGGTGAGCTCCAGGTGCTGGCGCTGGTCCTCGCCCACGGGGACGAGCGCGGCGTCGTACAGGAGGATGTCGGCCGCCATCAGCACCGGGTAGGTGAAGAGCCCGACGGTGGTGCCCTCGCTGCCCTGCTTCGCCGACTTGTCCTTGAACTGCGTCATCCGCCCGGCCTCGCCGAACCCGGTCTGGCAGCTCAGGAGCCACGCCAGCTCGGCGTGCGCGGCCACGTGGGACTGCACGAACAGGATGGACCGCTCGGGGTCGACGCCCCCGGCGAGGTACTGCGCCGCGGTCCGCCGGGTGCGCTCGCGCAGCAGCGCCGGGTCGGGGCTCACCGTGAGGGCGTGCAGGTCCACCACGCAGTAGAGCGCGTCGTAGGAGTCCTGCAGCGCGACCCACTGGGACAGCGCCCCGATGTAGTTGCCCAGGTGGAGCGACCCGTCGGTGGGCTGCATCCCGGAGAAGATGCGCTTCCGGGCGGGGCGGTGGGCAGAGGCGCCAGCGCCCGCCGGGCTAGTGGTTTCGGACGACATGGCGAACATTCTGGCAGGTCCATGCGCGCACACCGAATCGTCAGGTCGCTTCGTCGTCGTACGGCGCCTTCCCGGGTTCCGCGACCGCCCCGGCCGGAGCCGGAGGCGTGCCGTACCGGTCCGCCGCGCGCTCCGCGGCCAGCGAGCCGGCGCCCGCCGGCCCGGCGTACGGGGTGTCGTCGAGCAGCGCGTCCCGGACGATCTTGCGCGGGTCGTACTGGCGCGGGTCGAGCTTCGACCAGTCGACGTCGTTGAACTCCGGCCCGAGCTCGTCGTCCACCCGCGCCTTCGCGGTCTGGAGCAGGTCCCGGCCGCGACGCACGAGCGAGCCGAGCTGCTCCGCGTAGACGGGTAGCCGTTCCGGGCCGATCACGAGCATCGCGACCACCAGAATGATCACGAGCTCCCAGCCATTGATGCCGAACACGCTCAGAGCCTACTCGCGTCGCGGGACCAGCCGGAGAACGCCAGATGAACCTGGTTCATTGACCGCTCGACCGCTCCTCGAGGACCACGCGGACCTCGCGCTCGTCGCCGTCGGAACGCACCTGGAGCGTGACCGGATCGCCCGGCGCCTTGGCCCGGATGGCGACGATGAGCTCGTCGGCCACCGACACGGGCCGGCCGTCGATCGAGAGGATCACGTCGCCGGGCTTCAGGCCCGCCTGGTCGGCAGGACCGTCCGGCGTCACGGCCGGTGTGCCCTGCTGCGGCTCCTGGGAGACCTGCACGCCCTCCCCCTGGTAGCTGGGGTCGAGCAGCACGCCGATGATCGGGAACGTAGCGGTACCCGTCTCGATCAGCTGTTCGGCGGTGTGCCGCGCCTGGTTGGACGGGATGGCGAAACCGAGGCCGATGTTGCCGGTGGCAGCCGTGGTGCCAGGCCCCTGGGCGATCGCCGAGTTGATGCCGATGACCTCGCCCGCGGAGTTCACGAGCGGCCCGCCCGAGTTGCCGGGGTTGATGGCTGCGTCGGTCTGGATGGCGTCGATGAACGCGGCCTCGACGGCCTCGCCCGCCTTCACGGGACGGTGCAGCGCACTGACGATCCCGGTGGTGACGGTGGCCTCCAGACCCAGTGGGGAGCCGACGGCGAGCACCGAGTCGCCGACCACCACCTCGTCGGAGTCGCCGAGCACCAGCGGCACCAGGCCCTTCTCCTTGACGCGGATCACCGCGAGGTCGTAGTCGGGGGTCGCGCCCACGAGCTCCGCGGGCTGCTCGTGGCCGTCCGAGAACGTGACCGTGACGTCCGCGCCGGACGCCGCCTCGGCGACCACGTGGTTGTTGGTGAGGATGTAGCCGTCGGCCTTGAGGATCATGCCCGATCCCGTCGCGACGCCCTGCTGGGCACGCACCTCGATCGAGACGACGCTCGGCAGCGCCGCGGCGGCGATGGCGGCCACCGAACCCTCGGGGCGCTGCACCTGGTTGGCACCTGCCGCGGGCTCCGGGAGCGCGGCGTCAGCGGGCCGGGCGGACTCCTGCGACTCCAGCAGCGCGAAGGCGGCAGCGCCGCCGCCGGCGCCCGCGAGCAGGCCCAGCGCCACGACGGCGGACACGGCGCGCGCGCCGAGCTTGCCGCGCCTGGTCCTGGCGCCGTGGGTCGTGGCGTGCGGATCGGTCCCGTGCGAGGCCTGGTCCGAGGCCTGGTGCTGGGTGTCCTGCTGGGCCGGCGGTGCCGGAACCGGAAGCTGCTCGGGCGCGCTGGGCGGCGCGGGCACGGGTCTGGGATCCGCGGCCGGAGTCGTCGACTCGTTCGCGGAAGATACTGCTGCACGCGGCGTGGGCGGCGCGAACGGGTTCTCGTCGGTCATGGGCTCTCGATGACTCCTGTCACGGTGTGCCAGCCGCGGGCGATGCGGGGCAGGACCCCGGCATCGTAGCCATGCTCACCGAACGACGCCACGAGCTGGGTCAATACCTCGTCCGGCGCGTCCGCGACGACGTCGACCACCATGTCGTCCGACTGCCACGCCACGTGGGCGGGTTCCGACGCGAGCACCTGGACTCCCCCGGCGCCCCCGGCGCCGTCCTGGGCGAGCTGGCCCGGGCGTTCGCGGACCACGGCGTGACCGGACGGGCCGACGAGATCGATCTCGAGCGTCTGCCCCTGGTCGCCCACCAGCCGCATCGCCGAGACCGTGTACCCCTCGGGCAGCTCGGCGGGCGCGGCCCAGCCGTTGTCCGCCGCCCAGTCGAGCGCGGCGGGCGTGAGCTGGTCGGGCGCGACGTCGAGCGTGGCGAGCACGTCCTGGCCGGCCGCCGCCGTGTCCGGGCCCGTGCGGCCCAGCATGGTCATGCTGGTCTGCGCGGAGAGCTGCGGAGACACGACAGGGACGTCGCCGAGCGTGAACAGGGCGAGCCCCAGCACGCCCACGCCGCCCACCCCGAGGGCGGTGATCCGCGCGGCACGACGGCGCCGCGCCGGACGGTCGACACTGCCGTCGAACCCGGTACCGACGTCGAACGCCGACGTCTGCCACATCGGCACGGACAGCGGGTCGGGGCCGAGGAAGGGCCGGCGCAGCGGGTCGTCGTCGGTGGACGGGATGCTGGCCTGGAGCGCCATCAGGCGCGCTGTGAGAGCAGGGTCCGGCACCACGTCGGCGGCCGAGGAGAGCGCACGCCGGGCGGCACGAGCCGAGTCCAGCTCGCGGGCGCACAGGCGGCACATCGTCACGTGGGACAGGGCCCGCTCGGTCTCGGCCGGTGAGAGCTGTCCGTCAGCGAGCGCGCTGATCAGGTCCCCGAGGTGGCTCATCGCACGCCCCCGCGCGTGGGCGCCAGGTGCTCCAGTGCGTCGCGGAGCTGGGCGCGCGCCCGGTGGATCCGGGAACGTACTGTCCCGAGCTTGACACCAAGCGTCACGGCGATCTCCTCATAGCTCAGGCCCTCGATGTCGCACAGCACGACGGCGGCGCGGTACTCGGGGCGCAGGGCATCGAGCGCCTTCTGCACGTCCTGGTCCAGGTTGGCGTGCTCGTACCCGCGCTCGGGGCGGCCGAAGTCACCCGTGTCGGCGACGTGACCGTCGTCGTCCCCCATCGCCTCCATGCGGATGCGCTTCTTGCGGCGCGCGCCGTCGAGGAACAGGTTCGTGGTGATGCGGTGCAGCCAGCCCTCGAACGTGCCGGGCGTGTAGCTGGACAGCGAGCGGAACACCCGGATGAAGGTCTCCTGCGTGAGATCCTCGGCGTCCTGCTTGTTGCCGGTCAGCCGGTAGGCGAGCCGATAGACGCGTGCGGAGTGCTCACGGACTATCTCTTCCCAGGTAGGCGGCTGCCATGGCATGTCGACGGCGCCGGCCCCGGAAGGTGCCGACACGTTCAGGTCCGCTGCGCGAGTGCTCACAGAAGTCATCGTCCTCTCAACGTACGTCAAAGCCCAGGCGTTCCCACGGGCTGTACCCTGACGCCGCACGTGATGTACACAACTGTCCGACTCCAGCGGAGGAAGCCATCAGCACAGCGGAGCCGTCAGGCCACGGCAAGGTCGCGGCATGGGTCTACAGCGAGGCCTTCGTCCCCGAGGACGAGGTGCTCCTGCGCGCCCGCGAACGCGCCTCCGAGCTGGGTTGCCCGGCCGTGCTGCCCGGTGTCGGCGCGGTGCTCCGGGTGCTCGCCGCCGCGACGAGGGCGCATGCGGTGGTGGAGGTGGGCACGGGTGCCGGTGTGGCCGCGCTCTGGCTGCTCCGGGGCATGCCTTACGACGGCCAGCTCACCACCATCGACCGCGAGGTGGAGCACCAGCGGGCGGCGCGGGCGGCGTTCGCCGAGGACGGCGTCGCCCCCCAGCGCACGCGGATCATCCCCGGCCGGCCGGGCGATGTGCTGCCCCGCCTGGCGGACGGCGCCTACGACCTCGTGCTCGTGGCGAGCGATCCGCTCGGCTACCCCGAGTACGTGGAGGAGGCCCTGCGGCTGCTCCGCCCGGGCGGCGTGCTCGCGATCGACGGTGCGCTGCTGCGGGACCGGGTGGCGGATCCTGCCCGTCGCGACGAGCTCACCACAGTGGTGCGCGAGGTGGGCCGGACCCTGCGTAACGACGAGCGCGTGCTGCCTGCCATGCTGCCGAGCGGAGACGGGTTGCTGCTGGCCGTCCGTCGCTGACCCGCCGGGAGGGCCGGTTTCCACGGCGGACGGCCAGGCGGCGGCTCTGCTCGTTGGTCGCCTGAGCCTGCGGCTCAGGCGAGTCAGGCGCTGGGCGTGACGACGGTCTGGAGAGCGTCGCCGAGCTCGCTTGCCTCGGTCGCGTTGAGCTCGACGACGAGCCGACCGCCGCCCTCGAGCGGCACACGCATGACGATGCCGCGCCCCTCCTTGGTGACCTCGAGCGGTCCGTCACCCGTTCGCGGCTTCATCGCAGCCATGTGTGGCTCTCCCATTCCGTTGTCCGGTGTGTAGCAGCATTCATGTTCCCGGCGAACGCCGAGGGCACAGAACCATTCTAGTTCAATTGGCGCCCCTTACTTTCCACGCGCCAATTCGTCGCGCCTCGCCGGACCAGGGTCGGACCAGGGTCGGACCGGGGTCCGATCAGGCAAGACCGCGCAGCGCGACGGCCGGTGGCGCCTCGTCCCGGACCGCCGCCACGAGGTCGAGAACACGTCGTGTGGCGACCACGTCGTGGGTGCGGAAGACGCGGGCACCGAGCCAAGCGGCCACCGCCGTCGCGCCCAGCGTCCCCTCCAGTCGCTCCTCGGGCGGGAGGTCGAGCGTCTCCCCCACGAAGTCCTTCCGGGAGAGCGCCATGAGCAGCGGGAAGCCGAGCCCCGCCAGCACGCCGGTGCGGCGCAGGAGGTGCAGTGAGTGCCAGGTGTTCTTGCCGAAGTCGTGGGTCGGGTCGACGAGCACCGACTCGCGCGGGACCCCGCACTCCACCGCCCGCTCCGCGGCGGCCCGCAGGGTGGTGACGACGTCGGCCAGCAGGCCGTCCCGGCCGTCGGCGTCCTCGCTGGTCGGGCCTGCCGGGACCAGCGGCGGGCAGTACTCCACGCGGTACGGGTCCGTGCGCGGGGTCGCCCCACCCGTGTGGGAGCAGACGACGCCGACACCGGCGGCGCCCGCCACCTCCACCAGAGCCGGATCGTGCCCGGCCCAGGTGTCGTTGATCAGGTCGGCGCCGACGTCGATCGCCGCGCGGGCCACGCCCGCACGCCAGGTGTCGACGGAGATGAGCAGGTCGGGCACCGCGCGGCGGACCGCCGCCACGAACGGGACGACGCGGCGGATCTCCTCTGCTTCGTCGACCGGCGACCCGTTGCCGGCCCGGACGCCACCGACGTCGAGGATCTCCGCGCCGTCCTCGTACGCCCGCTGCGCCGCGGCCAGCGCGGCGTCGTCGTCGGGCACCCGGGCAGGGGCGTAGAACGAGTCGGTGGTGCGGTTCAGGACCGCCATCACGACGGGGCGCACGGCGCGCCCGTCGCGCCCCACCTCGCGTCCGCGCAGCACCAGCGGCGCGGACGCGCGCGGAACCGTCCCGGCGGGGACGTCCGGACCGTCCACCTATGCGCCGCCCACGGTGCTCGGCAGACCGGGGCCCTCGAGCGCCGCTTCCTCGGTGGCACGCTCCGCGACGGCGGCCGCCTGCAGCGCGGCCTGCTCCGCCTCGATCTGGTGCACCCGCTCGACGACGTGGTCCACCGCCTCGGCAGGGTCGTCGGTGAGGTAGATGATGTCGAGGTCGGCCTGGCTGATGGTGCCGTGCGTCAGCGCCGTGGACCGGATCCACTCCAGGAGCCCACCCCAGTACTCCTTGCCCACCAGGACGAGCGGGAACTGCGTCACCTTGTGCGTCTGAACAAGGGTGACCGCCTCGAACAGCTCGTCGAACGTACCGAATCCCCCTGGCATCACGATGAATCCCTGTGCGTACTTCAGGAACATCGTCTTTCGCGCGAAGAAGTACCGGAAGTTGATACCTAGATTCACGTACTCGTTGACGCCCTGCTCGAAGGGCAGCTCGATACCGAGACCCACAGATGTGCCACCCGCCTCGGAGGCGCCCTTGTTCGCGGCTTCCATCACACCGGGTCCACCACCCGTGATGACGGCGTACCCAGCCTCCACGAGGAGCCTGCCCACGGTCTCCCCTGCGAGGTAGTCCTCGTGATCCGGCTTGGTGCGCGCCGAGCCGAACACCGACACGGCCGGGCCGAGCTCCGCGAGCGCGCCGAAACCCTCGACGAACTCGCTCTGGATGCGCATCACGCGCCACGGGTCGCCGTGCAGCCAGTCGCTGCCCTGATCGGAGGCCAGGAGTCGCTGGTCCGTGGTGGTCTGCGGGATCTGGTTCCCGCGGAGCAGTACCGGGCCGCGGCGGTAACCGCGGCCGGACTGTGGAATGCCGTCGTCGCTCATGCGCCCAAACTATCCGCCGAGCAGCCAGGCTCGCAGCGCGTCACGACACTGGGCGAGCTGCGCCACCGGAAGGTGCTCGTCGTCCTTGTGCGCGAGCAGCGGGTCGCCGGGGCCGAAGTTGACCGCCGGCACGCCCAGCTCGGAGAACCTGGCGACGTCGGTCCACCCGTACTTCGGCGCCGGCACACCGCCGGTCGTGGCGAGCACCGACCGCACGAACTCGGCGGCCAGCGGGTCGTCGAGACCCGGCCGGGCGCCCCCGGCGGCGTCGGTCACGACGACGTCGAACCCCTCGAACACCTCCCGCAGGTGGGCCTCGGCCTCGTCGACGGAACGAGACGGCGCGAAGCGGTAGTTCACCTCGACGGTGCACGCGTCGGGAATCACGTTGCCCGCGATGCCGCCCTCGATCCGCACCGCGTTGAGGCCCTCGCGGTAGACGAGGCCGTCGACCTCCACCTCGCGCGGCTCGTAGGCGGCGAGCCGGGCCAGCGGTTGGGCCACGGCGTGTATCGCGTTCTCACCGGTCCAGGCCCGCGCCGAGTGCGCCGCGACACCCCGGGTCCGCAGCTCGACGCGCATCGTGCCGTTGCAGCCGCCCTCGATCCCGGCGTCGGTCGGCTCACCGAGGATCGCGAAGTCGCCACGCAGGAGCTCCGGGTGGTTGCGCGCGAGGCGGCCCAGCCCGTTCAGCGCCGAGTCGACCTCCTCGTGGTCGTAGAAGATCCACGTGAGGTCGTGCGCGGGCTCGCTGCCGGGCGCCCCCAGCTCGACCGCCAGCGCGAGAGCCACGGCCACCCCGCCCAGCATGTCGACGGTCCCTCGGCCCCACAGCACGGCGTCGTCCCCCGCCCCCGCGAGGCGCGTGGGCAGGTTGTCCGCGATCGGCACGGTGTCGATGTGCCCGGCCACGACCACGCGCCGGTCCCGGCCCAGGTTCGTCCGGGCGACCAGGGCATCGCCGTCGCGCAGCACCTCGAGGTGCGCACAGCCGCGCAGCAGCGCCTCTATAGTGTCCGCGAGGGCCTTCTCGTCCCCGCTGACGGACGGGATGTCGCAGATGGCCCTGGTGAGGGCGACGAGGTCGGAGTCCTTGCCGGCCGGGTCGAGCAGGGCGGGGTCGATCACGGTGTCCACAGCGCAACACTAGGTGCTGGTCACGGCCGTTACGCTGAAGCCATGACGACCGCATGGGGTTTCGGCCTTGCCACGATCGCCGACGACGGCACCACCCTCGACACCTGGTACCCGGAGCCCGCCCTCGGCGAGGCCCCCGTCGGCGCCACCGCGCCCGAGTCCCTCACGGCCCTCGCCGGCGCGGACGAGACACGACGCGTGCGGCTCGAGGTGGTGACCACACAGATCGACCTCGCGGACCCGCCCAAGGACGTCTCCGACGCCTACCTGCGGCTGCACCTGCTGTCGGCCCGCGTCGTGCGCCCGCACGGGCTCAATCTCGACGGGATCTTCGGCGTGCTGACGAACGTCGTCTGGACGAGTGCCGGCCCGTGCGCGGTCGAGGGCTTCGAGGAGACCCGCCTGCGCCTGCGCGGCCGGGGCCACGTCACGGTGTTCGGCGTCGACAAGTTCCCGCGCATGGTCGACTACCTGGTCCCGTCGGGCGTCCGCATCGCCGACGCCGACCGGGTCCGCCTCGGTGCATACCTCGCCCCGGGCACCACCGTGATGCACGAGGGCTTCGTGAACTACAACGCGGGCACCCTCGGCTCGTCGATGGTGGAGGGCCGCATCTCGGCCGGCGTCACCGTCGGTGACGGGTCCGACGTCGGCGGCGGCGCCTCGATCATGGGCACCCTGTCCGGCGGGGGCAAGGAAGTCGTCTCGCTCGGCGAGCGGTGCCTGCTGGGCGCCA
This sequence comes from Promicromonospora sp. NPDC023805, assembly GCF_040639635.1. Lineage (NCBI taxonomy): Bacteria > Bacillati > Actinomycetota > Actinomycetes > Micrococcales > Promicromonosporaceae > Promicromonospora > Promicromonospora sp. NPDC023805. The sequence goes on from NZ_JBFAAH010000004.1 coordinate 166,464, forward strand.
ACGCGGGCCTCGGTATCCCGCTCGGCGACGACTGCGTGGTCGAGGCGGGCCTGTACCTCACCGCGGGGAGCAAGGTCACCGTGCTGGGCGCCGCCGTCGACCCGACCGGTGACGGCACCGCCGCGGTCAAGGCGCGCGACCTCGCAGGCCGCAGCAACCTCCTGTTCCGGCGGAACTCCACGAACGGCGCAGTCGAGGTCCTCGACCGGACCGGTGTCGGGATCCAGCTCAACGAGGCCCTGCACGCCAACTGACCAGCAACTGACCAGCAACTGACCAGCAACTGACCAGCAACTGACCAGCAACTGACCAGCAACTGACCAGCACGGACACCAAGGAGCACGCATGGCACTCCTGGCCGAGGTCGGTCCACCGGCCCCGCCGCCCGTATACGGTCCGAGGCCGCACCGGCCGCTGAGGCGCGCCCTCAAGTACGTGCTGGCCGTCGGGTCGGTGTGTGCCGTCGCGACGGTCGGCGTGGTCGTGGGGCTGAACAGCCTGACCGGTGCCGGCCCGGTCACCGAACGGTGCGCCGCCCGGCTCGACGGCTCGGACTGGTACCTGTCGCCCGAGCAGGCGGACAACGCGGCGCTCGTGGCGGGTACCTCCGTCGCCCGCGGCCTGCCCGCACGGGCGGCGACGATCGGGCTGGCCACCGCGCTGCAGGAGTCGAAGCTCATCAACATCGACTACGGCGACCGCGACTCGGTGGGCCTCTTCCAGCAGCGCCCCTCGCAGAGCTGGGGCACCCTCCAGCAGATCATGGACCCCGTGTACTCGACCAACGCGTTCTACGACGTGCTGGTGGAGGTCGAGGGGTACAAGGACATGGCGGTGACGGAGGCCGCGCAGGAGGTACAGCGCTCGGCGTACCCGGACGCGTACGCACAGCACGAGACGCGGTCGCGCGCCTGGGCGTCGGCCCTCACCGGCAACTCGCCCGAGTCCCTGTCGTGCGAGCTGGGTCCGGTCGCCGACAGCGACCAGATCGCGCCCGAAGCCGCCCGCGACGTGGTCGTTGGACGCCTGGGCCGCGACCTGGGGCTCGCTCCCGCGACCGATGCGGCCGACCCGAACCGCCAGGACCCGGCGTCGTCCACGGTGACCGTGGACGCGACGCCGCTCACCCCGGACGACCCCCAGCGCGGCGGCTGGGCGACCGGCCAGTGGGCCGTGGCGACGGCCCATGCCACGCGAGCCGTCGAGGTGCACGTGGCCGACCGGGTGTGGCTCCGCGAGGAGGCCGCCTGGGTGGGCGCCGAGACCCGGCTCGCTCCGGGCGAGGTCCGCATCACGGTGGACGCGGCCGAGTAACGGCGTCTCGACAGGCTCGACCAGCGGTGGTCGAGCCTGTCGAGACCTACGTCAGCTGCTGCCGTCGCCGCCGGCCCCCAGCAAGCCACCGAGACCGGAGGAGTTGCCGCCCTCGTCCTGCCGCGGCCGGGGACGCTCGTAGTCCTCCTCCACGCGCAGCTCCGCGACGTCCTCGCCGAGCTTGGCCAGCAGAGCGTGCCGCGCCTCGCGACGACGGCGCTGCTCCAGCGGCTCCGGCACGGGCGCGGCCGCGATAAGGCGCTGCGTGTACTCCTCGCGGGGGTGGTGCAGCACCTCCTCGCGCGGGCCCTGCTCCACGATCTTGCCGTTCTGCAGCACCACCACGCGGTGGGCGAGCAGGTCGATCACCGCAAGGTCGTGGCTCACGAACAGGCAGGCGAACTTGTACCGCTCCTGCAGCGCCGTGAACATCTTCAGCACGTTGGCCTGCACGGACACGTCGAGGGCCGACGTCGGCTCGTCCGCGACCAGCAGCTCCGGGTCGAGCGTGAGCGCGCGAGCGATGCTGACGCGCTGCCGCTGGCCGCCGGAGAGCTCGTGCGGGTAGCGGTTGTAGACGCTGCGAGGCAGCTCGACGGCATCGAGCAGCTCCAGCACGCGGCGGCGCCGCGACTTGTCGTCGCCCTCCTTGTGCACCACCAGCGGCTCCGCGATCACGTCGCCGATCGGCAGGCGCGGGTTCAGGGACGACGCCGGGTCCTGGAACACGACACCGATACGCCGGCGGAGAGCCTTGAGCTCCTTGCCCCGCGTCCTCGTGAAGTCGTTGCCGAGGATCGAGACCGAACCGGACGCGGCGGGGATCAGCCCGAGCGCGCACTTGGCGATGGTGGACTTGCCGGAGCCCGACTCGCCCACCAGGCCGACGATCTCGCCCTGCGCCACGGACAGCGACACGTCGTCGACCGCCCGGAACGTGGGCTTGCCCAGCCGGCGGTACTCGATGACCAGGTTGCCCAGGTCGAGCGCCGGCAGATCCTCCGGAGCCGCCACCACCGGGGCGACGTCGCCGAACTGGCCCGGTCCGGACCCCAGGTGGGGCACGGCGGCCAGCAGGCGCTTCGTGTACTCGTGACGCGGGTGGTTGAGCACCTGGTCGGCGGTGCCCGTCTCCACGAGGTCGCCCTTGAGCATGACGGCGACGCGGTCCGCCATGTCCGCCACGACACCCATGTTGTGGGTGATCAGCAGGATGCCGGTGTCCAGCTTGTCCTTGAGCGAGCGCAGCAGGTCGAGGATGTCCGCCTGCACGGTCACGTCGAGGGCCGTGGTCGGCTCGTCGGCGATGATCACCTTGGGGTCGCACGCGATGGCCATGGCGATGACCACGCGCTGACGCTGACCGCCGGAGAGCTCGTGCGGGTACTGCTTGAGCCGGCGCTCCGGCTCGGGGATGCCGACCATGGCGAGCAGCTCCGCGGCGCGCGCCGTGGCCTGCTTGCCGAACGCGATGCCGTGCAGCTGCAGGCCCTCGGTGAGCTGGTCCCCGATGGTGAGCACGGGGTTCAGCGCGGTCATGGGCTCCTGGAAGACCATGGCCACGTCGTTGCCGCGCATGTTGCGCAGCCCCCGGCCGTCGAGGCCGCCCACCACCTTGTCGCCCACGCGGATGGTGCCGCTGACCCGCGCGTTGCTGGGCAGCAGGCCCAGCGCGGTCATCGAGGTCACGGACTTGCCCGAGCCGGACTCACCCACGAGCGCCACGACCTCGCCGGGGCGCACCTCGAGGTCGATGCCCTTGACCGCGTGCACCTCGCCGAACTCCGTCTTGAACGTGACGCTGAGGCCCTCGAAGGAGAGGACGGCGTCGCCGGCCGCCGCGACGGAACCGGGAGAGCTGATGTCGAGAGTTGTCATGCTCAGTCCTTGGTCCGGTTCTGGCGGGGGTCGAACGCGTCGCGCAGGCCGTCGCCGATGAAGTTCACGCACAGGGCGATGGTCAGGATCATCAGGCCGGGCCACCAGAACAGCCAGGGCCGGGTGGCGAAGGCGGACTGGTACTCGTCGATGAGGGTGCCGAGCGATGTGTCGGGCGCCTGCACACCGAAGCCGAGGTAGCTCAGCGCGGTCTCGAGCAGGATGGCCCCGGCGATCGCCAGCGTCGCTGACACGATGATCACGCCCACCGAGTTGGGCAGCACGTGCCGGGTGATGATGCGCCACGAGCTCGTGCCGACCGCCCGGGCGGCGACCACGAAGTCGCGCTCGCGCAGCGAGAGCACCTCGCCGCGCACCAGGCGGGCCAGGCCGGTCCAGGTGATCAGGCCGAGCACGAGGGCAAGGCCCCAGATCCCCCAGCCCGCCGCCGTCTTGCCGAGCACCGCCGCGACGACCAGCAGCGGGATCACGATGAAGACGTCGGTGAGCCGCATGAGGACCGACTCGACCCAGCCGCGGTAGAAGCCGGCCAGCGCCCCGACCAGCGTGCCGACGATGGTGGAGATGATGCCGACGGAGAACGCGATGATCAGCGAGAACTGCGTGCCGCGCATCACGAGGGCGAAGTAGTCCTTGCCGCCCGTGTCCTGGCCGAACGGGTACGCCCAGGTGGGCGCTCCGTCGCCGATCTTGTCGTACTGGAGCGTGTAGTCCTTGGGCCACCAGCCCGGGATGGGGCCGGTGCCGATGGAGGTGAACGCCACGACGATGATGAGGCCGAGCACGATCATCGAGGTGAGCGCGGCCTTGTGCCGGAAGAAGCGGCGCGCCACGAGCTGGCCCTGGCTGTAGGACTTGTCCTCGCCGGGCAGCGGGTCGGCCGAGCCGCCGGCCGCGAGGCCGACCGCGTCGGTGCCGGTCGCTGAGATCTGCGGCTCGTAGTCCTCGCCGCCGGGGGTGCTGTTCCTGATGTCACTCATGTCTGTGTCTCCTGCCGTGGACCGCGCTCAGCGCCGGATCCGAGGGTCGAGGGCCGCGTAGGCCAGGTCTGCCACCAGGTTCATCAACACGGCAGCAACACCCGTGACGAGGAAGAACGCCATGACCGGCGCGGGGTCGACGGCGTTCAGGCCGTCCTGGAACAGCGCACCCATGCCCTTCCAGCCGAACACCTGCTCGGTGATGATCGCGCCGCCGATGAGGCCCGCGAAGTCGAACGCGACGATCGTCGTGATCGGGATCAGCGCGTTGCGGAACGCGTGCTTGACGATGACCTCGCGCTCGGACAGGCCCTTCGACCGCGCCGTGCGCACGTAGTCCTGGTTCATCGTCTCGAGCATCGACGACCGCGTGTAGCGGGAGTAGCTCGCCACGGAGACCAGCGTGAGCAGGATGGTCGGCAGCAGGATCTGCGTGCCCATGTCGAGGGTCCGCTCCCAGAACTCGCCGGTGAAGTTCGGCGTCTGGGAGCCGATGGTCGAGATGGGACGCGACTTGATGCTCAGGAAGCTGGCCCAGTGCGAGATGAGGATGTCCGCCACGACCATGAGGCTGGTGATGGTGCCCGTGATGCCGGCGACCAGCATCGCCTGCTTGCGGGCGTAACCGCCCCAGGCGGCGCCGATCGCAACGGACACCACCAGGGTGACCACGAACAGCCCGATGAGCAGCGGCCACGACGGGGCCAGCAGCAGCGGGGCGAGCGCGAAGTAGGCGATCACGCCGACGACGGCGGTGGTGAGCGCCGCGTAGAGCGCCCGCCGGTTGCGGAGGCCGGCGACCAGCGCCGTGACCAGCACACCCGCGGCGGCCGAGACCAGGAGGACGCCACCGGCGCCGAACATCGGTTCGCGCCACCAGTCGAGCGCGTTGAAGACGAAGAGCGTCACCGTGACGAACGCGAACACCGTCGCGGCAGTGATCAGCCGGCGCTTCCTGGTCCCGCCGAGCACGGCCTGGAGCAGGAACGCCGCCACTGTCGCGGCGATCACTATGGTCCATGGCGCGTACTGCCCCACTGCCATCCAGTTGTTGTACTGGATCGCCGCGTACTCCTTCAGCAGGGTCGCGGCCCAGAACACCGGCAGCGAGAAGAAGAGGAACGCGCTGAACGTCACCGTGTAGTCGAAGCCGGAGTACTGGCGGATCGCGGTGAGGATACCGAGCGCTACACCGACGACTATGGCGAGCAGCGTGGCCAGGGTGACGAGCCGCAGCGTCGAGGACGCCGCCTGCTGGGTCAGGCCCAGCACGTCGACGCCGTTGATGTTGACGCCGAGGTCGCAGTTGCCGGTGAAGCAGCCTCCGACGCCTCTGAGCCAGTCCCAGTATCGCTCCCACGGTGAGTCGTCTAGCCGAAGCAAGGCCCTCCGTTGCTCGATGAGGTTCTCGCGGTTCGGACTGTTGGACTCGTTGAGGTCCTTGAGCGGGTCGCCCGAGTTGATGGTCAGGAAGAACATGAGCATGGAGGCGCCGAGCAGGACGAGCGCCGAGACGCCGATGCGTCGGAGGATGAACTTGAGCACGGGTTGGCCCTTCGAGGCGGACGCAGCACGGCGTCTGCTGGGGAAAGCGATCAGCGTGTCACTATAGGACACCGGATGAAAATTGCCGTCATCGCCCCAGGTCAAGGGTGGAAATAATCCTGGATGACTGCAGACAGCCCTGCGGGGAAGGGAACAGACGCTCCCTTCCCCGCAGGTATTGCGTCAGGCCCTCGTCAGGAGGCGCGAGCCCACTGCTCGGCGTTCCACACGACACCGCTCTGGGCGGCGGTGTTACGCACGTTGCTCAGGCTCGAGCTGCTGGCGATCACACCCGGGTGGGAGAACAGCGGGATACCGAAGAGGGTGTCCCACAGCTGCTTCTCGATGATGACGGTCTGCTCGGCGTGCACCGCTTCGTCGACCGAGGAGGCCAGGGTCTCCCACGCGGCGTCGACGGTCTCGTCGGAGTAGCCGCCGTAGTTCTGCGGAGCGTCCGTCGCGTAGATGTTCTGACCGGAGGCGATCTGGCCCGAGCCGGCCCAGGCGAACAGCGCTACCTCGTAGTCACCGTTCGGCAGGTCCTTGTCGAAGAAGTCCGGCGAGGCGCTGTCGACGATGTCGAAGCCCACCTGGTCGCACGAGGACTTGATGGCCTCGATCTCGGAGGCACGACGCGGGTTCGGGGCGGAGTAGCCGATCCGGACCTTCTCGCCCTCCTTGAGGCCGGCCGCGGCGAACTTCTCCTTGGCGGCGTCCAGGTCGACCTCGTCGTACTGGCCGCCGTAGGACTCGGACACGACTGCCTCGTAGTTCTCCTGGAACGGGAAGACCTCGCGGGCGTTCATGACGACGGCCTCGGGGTCGATCGGCTTGATCAGGTCGTCCACGATCTTCTGGCGCGGCACGCAGAGCGCGAACGCCTCACGGGCCTCCAGGCTGTCCGCGAAGATGCCGGACTTGAAGTTGAAGTCCAGGTGCTCCCAGGTCAGGTTCTGGTTGGTGTCGACCTTGACCGCGTCGCCGAGCGACTGGAGCTGCGTGACGGTGTCAACGGTGGGACCACTGGGGTTGATGACGTCGAGGTCACCGTTGGCGAGCGCCTGGATCTGCGCGTCGGCACCGATGAAGCGGAACGTGAGCTCCTTGGTGGCGGCAGGCGTACCCCAGTACTCGGGGTTGGCCTCCAGCGTGAGGTACTGGCCCGCCTCCCAGCCGTCAGCCTTGAAGTTGTACTGGCTGTTCACCGGGGCGATCTTGGGGTCCGGGATCTCGCCCGGCTGTGACAGCCAGCCCTTGTCCCAGAACTCGGCAGCCTTCTTCAGGACCGGCAGGTCGAGCTCCTGGATGGCGGTGACGAGCTCTTCGGTCGTGACACCGGCCTGCTCCGCGACGACGTGCGCCGGGAAGGCCCCGCCGACGAGGATCTTCCAGTCGGCGTAGACGCGCTCGTAGTCGTAGGTGAACGACTTGGCGTCCGGGGAATCCGCCTTCGGGCCCGCGGGAACGTAGTCGCCGAGGGTCAGGCCGGAGATGTGGTTGAAGAGCGGCGCCTCGGAGCCGTCCTTGGTCACCTTGCCGTCCTTGGTGATCGCCTGGGTGGCCCAGTCGAGGAGGTAGTCGGCGTACGTGACCGGCGTGCCGTCGGACCAGACTGCCTCGTCGTTGAGGGTGTACTCGACGACCAGCGGGTCCTCGGAGGTGGCCTCGTAGGTGCCGTACTCCTCGTCCGCGCACACCTCGCCGGTGTCGCCGAAGTACCAGAAGCTGCCGAAGATGCGCTCGGTCACGGCGCTGTTGTAGACGGAGTACGTCTCCGGCGTGTTGGTGTTGTAGCCGAGGAACTCGTCCTCGATCGACACCTTCACCTCGCCGTCAGCGGTCTCGATGTCGCCGAGATCGGCCTTGCACGGACCGTCGGCCGCAACCGTCGTGTCAGTGGACTCACCGTCCGCCGGGTTGTCGCCGCCCGCCGGGCTCGTGCACGCGGAGAACAGCAACGCGCTCGTGGCGGTCACCGCCACAGCGGCACTCAGTCGCCTGATCTTCAATGTTCCTCCTCAAGGGGATGCCGGCATCGGACTCCCTGGCGGCGCGCCGCAGCGCGCGCCGGGGGTGAGACGTCCGTCACCGTCATGGTTTCCGCTCACGCTACTCACGCGATGGGAGGGTTTGCCCTACTTCGCCGTTTGCTGGACTTGATCGTTACCGACCTGATATCGCCCCGTAGCGGTACCGTCTCCGCGCATCAGAGACGGAAACAGGGCGTTAACACCCCGAACCGGCGTCAGACCCAGCCGTGCGAGCGCGCTACCGCGACGAAGGCACCCCGGGTGGCGAGGACCTGCTCCGCGGTGAGGGTCGGCACCCCCGCGAGGAGGACTTCGGTGACCTCGACGGCGAGCTCCCGCTCGGACGGCGCGTCGCCGTCGGGCCGGGAGGCGGCGTCGGGCAGCGCGGGGAGGAAAGCCGGGACGGGCGCGGTATGGGCCACCGCGGCGACGGCGGACGCCGCCAGCGCCGGGGCGGGCGCGACCAGGGTGACGGTCGAGGCCTTCAGGCCCCGGTCGCCGTCCTCCACCGCGAAGTCCACCACTGCGCCGACCGCGAGGTGGCGCTTGTCGAACTCGAGATCGTTGACGTGGATGAACACGTCGTCGCCGCCCGTGTCCGGCGCGACGAAACCGTAGCCGCGAACCTCATCGAACCTGATGACCTTGCCTTGAACCACGACACACACTCCGCCTCGTAAGAATCCCTGCAGATCCGAGTCTAGGACGCTTGTCCAACTTCGGGCTGTCAAACGCGTGCCGTGTCGGCCAGGTTCCGGCGCGGGTGGGTGAATCGGGCGGCGAGGCCTGGTACGCCCCCCGCGACGAAACCGCTCGCCGGCGTTACCGTGCCGACATGACGATCCGCACGCTGGAGACCTCGGAGGTGCTGCGGCGTGCGGACGAGATCGCCGACATCTTCCAGCGGGCGTTCGGCTACTCCGACGAACGTCGCGACCACTTCCGGGACACCCGGCTCGCCTACCTCCCGCTGTACGACGGAGCGCTGACCCTCGGGGCGTTCGAGGGCGCCGACCTCGTGGGGTTCGTGTACGGGTTCGACTACCAGCCCGAGCACTGGTGGCCGCAGCAGGTGGGCCCCGCGCTGGCGCGAGCGGGCCATGCGGCCTGGACCGAGGACACGTTCGAGCTCAACGAGCTGGAGATCCTGCCGGAGCACCAGGGCCGGGGGCTCGGGACGGCGCTGCTGAGCGGACTGTTCGACCGGATCACCCACCGGCACACCCTGCTGTCCACGACCGCCGACCCCGCCGACCGCGCCAAGGTGCTCTACGGCCGGCTCGGGTTCGTCGACCTGGTACCGGGGTTCCGGTACGCGGGCGTCACCGAGCCGGCCAACATCATGGGCCGACGGCGGGCGGGGTGAGGTTCAGCGCTCCCAGGCGTACGGCGTCGTCGTGGAGACCTTGACGAAGCCGTAGCGCTCGAGGATCGGGCGCGAGTACTCGGTCGAGTCGCTGTGGATCAGGGTCTTGCCCAGCGCGAGGGCCGAGCGCGCGCGGGCCGCCGTCAGCGCGCGGTAGATGCCGCGCCCACGCCATTCGGGCCGGGTGCTGCCGCCCCAGATTCCCGCGACCTCGGTGTCCGCCACCGGCTCCAGCCGGCCCGCGGTGACGATCTGCCCCTCTGCCTCCGCGACCCAGAGCTCCATGCCGTCGCCCAGCGCCTGCCTGCGCAGTATCGCGTTCGCCGTCTCGTCGGACACCGGGGCGCCGAACACCTCGTTCTGCATGGCGCACATCGCGCGGACGTCGGACTCCTCGGTGACCCGGCGCAGGGTGACGCCGTCGGGCAGCGGGACGTCCGCCGCGAGCGCCTCGGCCTCGCCGATCATTATCGATTCCGGGTCTTCCGGGACGAACCCGTGCTCGAGCAGCGCGTCGTGCAGGCCTGGGGCATGGTCGTGGCCGCGCGTCTTCCACTCGACCTTCGTGATGCCACCGTCGGCACGGAAGTAGGCGATGGCGTCGGCGACGAGCTTGCGCACCTGGGGCTCGTCGGCCCCGCCGAGATCGCGGTACGTGACGAAGCCGCGTCCGCCCAGGAAGGTCACGAGGCGCAACGGCCCCAGGTGGGTCACCGAGATGGCGCTGGGCGTCTCGGCGTCGGTACGGAGCTGCTCGTCGTACGCCTGGAGCAGGCGGGAGGGGTCGGTCATGGGTACACCGTCCGTTGCCGGGCCGTGGCCCGGCAACGGATTATCGGTTACTCCCTGACCGCCGCTCCGCCCTCGGTGGCGGACGGCACGCCGTTCCCGGGGGTCGGCGGGGTCTCGTCCGGGTCTTCCTCGGTGGCCGAGGCCGCCGTGGAGAGCTCGAACGGCTCGCCGTCGTGCTTCTCGACGCCGGTGTCCACGGTCTCCGCCAGCACCTGGACCGCCAGCTCCTGCTTGAGGACCAGCGGGTCGCGCGAGAGGTCCTTCCACAGGGCGACACAGAGCACGAGCATCACCAGGACGAACGGCAGCGCCGAGACGATGGTGATGTTCTTGAGGCCGTTCAGGGCGCTGGCGGGATCGTCGCCGCCGGCCAGCAGCATCGCGGCGGCCACCGCACCGGTGCTCACGCCCCAGAACACCACTGACCTGCGGCTGGGGTGCTCGGCACCGTTCTCGGAGAGGCCGCCCATGATGATCGACGCGGAGTCGGCGCCGGTGACGAAGAAGATCGCGACCAGTACGACCGCCAGGCCCATCAGGACCAGCCCTACCCAGCCGGGCACCGGCAGGGCGCCGAGCGTCTGGAACAGGATGAGGTCGAAGTTGATGTCGGCCCCGGCCTCGCCGATGGCGGCGAGCGCCGAGCCGGCGTCCTGTGCCTGCTCGGCGCGCTCCTGCAGGCCGATGGCGCCGCCGCCGAAGATCGCGAACCACAGCGTCGAGATGATGGAGGGCACGAGCAGCACGCCGACGACGAACTGGCGCACCGTGCGGCCGCGCGAGATGCGCGCGATGAACGGGCCGACGAACGGCGTCCAGGACACCCACCAGGCCCAGTAGAAGATCGTCCACGTGCCCATCCAGTCGGACAGGGACTGGTCGCCGGAGGCCGCGGTGCGCGAGGCCATCTCGGGCAGGTCACCGACGAACGCGCCCAGCGAGGCCGGCAGCACGTTCAGGATGAAGAGCGTGGGGCCGCCGATGAAGACGACTATCGCGAGCACCAGCGCGAGCCACATGTTGGCGTTGGACAGCCACTGGATGCCGCGCTCGATGCCGGAGACCGCCGAGAGCACGAACAGCGCTGTCAGGATCGCGATGACGACCACGAGCGTCGCGGTGCCGACGTTCGCGAGGAAGCCGGAGTGCTGCAGGCCGCCACCGATCTGCAGGGCGCCGAGACCCAGCGAGCAGGCGGAGCCGAACAGCGTCGCGAGGATCGCGAGGATGTTGATGACCCGGCCGCCGACCCCGTTGACGGCCTTGTGCCCGAACAGCGACGTGAACATCGAGCTGAACAGCTGGGCGCGGCCCAGGCGGTAGGTGCCGTAGGCCATGCCGAGGCCGACGATCGCGTACATGGCCCACGGGTACAGCGTCCAGTGGAACAGCGTGGTGCCCATGGCGGTGGCCGCGGCCTCCGGGGTGGAGCCCTCGACGGTGCCGGGCGGCGGCGACATGTAGAAGTACAGGGGCTCGCCCACGCCGTAGAACATGAGGCCGATGCCCATCCCGGTCGCGAACATCATCGCGATCCAGGAGGACGTCTTGTACTGCGGCTTCTCGCCGTCCTGGCCCAGGGTGATCTTGCCGAACCGGCCCCCCGCGACGACGAGCACGAAGATGGTGAAGACGGTGGCGGCGATGACGAACAGCCAGCCGAAGTTCCGCAGCACTCCGGCGAGGGCGGCGTCGGCCACCTTGCCGAGGCTGTCGGGGCCCGCGAAGCCCCAGACGATGAAGGCGACGGCGATCAGACCCGCGACGCCGAAGACGACCTTGTCGATACCGACGCGCTGTTCAGCGGGGCCTCGCCCCCCGCGCTCGACCCGGCGGGCGGCGCGTTGGACCTGGCCAAGCAGGGACTTTGTGGATTCTGAAGTACTCATCACAGCGGCTCCCCTCCCGCCCGGGCTACCGGGCTGTCACACCGGGGCGCCAGAACTCCTTTACATAAGACGCGGCGAATACAGAGCGCTTCACGCTAACACCACATCTAAATTTCACCCCTGCCGGTGGGTGGGCGCCAGGGGGCGCACCCGGCGCCCCCTGGTTCCAAGATCACTCCGGAACCACGCACTGGCCACCCGGACCGGATGCTCAGCCCTTGAGCCCGCTGTGGGCCAGTCCCTGGACGAACTGCTTCTGCGCCACGAGGAACACGGCGAGGACGGGCAGCACGGTGAGCGTCGTCGCGGCGAGCTGGACGTTCCACATGGGGCCGCCGTACGCGTCGACGTACTGCGTCAGCGCCTGCGGCAGCGTGAAGCTCTCCTTGCTGGACAGGTAGACGATGGGCTCGAGGTAGAGGTTCCAGGACTTGAGGAACGTGAAGATCGCGACGGCGCCGAGGGCCGACCGCGACAGCGGCAGGGCGATGCGCCAGAAGATCCCCCACCGCCCGAGCCCGTCGATCCGGCCCGCCTCCTCTAGCTCCGTCGGGAGCGCCAGGAAGAACTGCCGCATGATGAACACGGCGAGGACCGCCGGTGCCCCGAGGATCGGGATGACGATCAGCGGCCAGTGCGTGTTGATCAGCCCGAGAGTGTTGACGATCCGGAACAGCGGGACGATCGTCACCTCGGACGGCACGAGCAGACCGACGAGCACCAGCACGAACAGGGCGTTCGCCCCCGGGAACCGGATCCGCGCGAACGCGTAGCCGGCCATCGCGGCCACGAGCATCGTGCCGATCGTGACCAGTGCCGCGATGTACAGGGAGTTCCAGTACTGCTGGGCAAACGGCTGCAGCGTGAACACCCTGCCGTACGCGTCCAGCGACGGGTCCTGCGGCCAGATGGTCGGCACCCGGCGCAGGATCTCGCTCATCGGCTTGAGGCTGGACGTCGCCATCCACCAGGTGGGGAAGACGAACGGCACGCTCAACAGGGTCAGCAGCACCACGAGCAGCCACCGGGACCACCTCCGGCGGCGTCGGGCGGGCAGCACTTCAGACCTCATGGAAGACCCATCTCTTGCGCGACTGCCACTGCAGGAGCGTCAGCGCGAGGACGATGACGAACAGGAGCACCGCGATGGCGCTGGCGTACCCGAACTCGTTGAACTGGAACGCCTGCTGGTACAGGTAGTAGACGAGCACCGTGGTCGAGTTCCCGGGACCACCGCCCGTGAGGACGTCGATCTGCGCGAAGACCTCCAGCGAGCCGACGATCGTGATGATCGAGACCAGCAGGATCGTCGGGCTGATCAGCGGCAGCGTGATCGACCGGAACCGGCGCCACGCGCCGGCGCCGTCCAGCCGGGCGGCCTCCTGCAGCTCCTCGGGCACGCCCTGCAGCGCCGCGAGGAACAGGATCATGTTGAGCCCGACGTTCTTGAAGACCTGGACGACGATCACGGACACCATCGCCGTCGTCGGGTGGCGCAGCCAGTTCGGGCCGTCGATGCCGAGCACCGCGAGGAACCCGTTGATGCCGCCGTCGGCCTGCAGCAGGAAGCTCCACACGATCGTCCACGCGACCAGCGACACGACCACGGGCGAGAAGAAGAACGTCCGGAACGTGGTGGTGCCGGGCAGACGCTGGTTGAGCAGGACGGCGAGCAGCAGGGCCAGCACGATGTTCAGGACGACGAGCCCCACCGAGAACCACAGGCTCGCCAGGAGGGCGTCCGCTAGCCCGCCGTCGGCCGCCATGCGCTCGTAGTTCTCGGCGCCGACGAACGTGAACGTGTTCGCCAGGACGTTCCATTCGTGCAGGGAGTACCAGACCACCATGCACAGGGGGAGGACGACGAACGCGAGCGCGCCGAGCACCACCGGCGCCACCATGGCGTAGCCGACGAGCCAGTCCCTGCGTACCGCCGCTGAGACGGTTCCCGCGGACAGAGTCGCCACCGTCACTCCTCCAGCAGCGGCGCGATGGCCGAGCAGGTATCGGCGAGGACCGCCTCGACGTCGGCGTCCGCCGTCCACAGCGCGTCGAGCTCTGCGCGCACGGTCCCCGACAGCTTGGCGAAGTTCTTGTGCGCGGGCTTGGTCACCGCGTCCTCGACGCCGTCCACGACGACCGCCTGCAGCTGCTCGGCGCTCAGGTTCGGGTTGGCGTCGGCGAGTCCCTCGGCGTCGAGCAGGGACGCGCGCGGCGGCGGGAAGTAGGCGCTGAGCTGCTCGGCGTTCTCGGGGTTGGTGAAGTGGGCGAGGAAGTCGGCGGCGACGTCCGGGTGCTCACCGGCGGCGAAGACGCCGACGGCGCCCTGCCCGACGACGTTCTGTCGACCGGCCGGCCCCTCGGGCAGCGGCACGACGTCCCAGTCGAACGAGCCGTCGAGCGACGACGCCCGGCTGATCTGGGTCACGGTCATCGCGGCGTCACCGGCGAAGAAGTCGGCAGTGGTGCCCGGGCCGGGCATCGCGCCGTCCTTGAAGGCCGCGTCATGGATCCACGTCATGGCGTCGACCATCTCCGGCTCGGTGAAGGTGCACTGCGTGCCGTCCGCGCTCCACGGCGCGGCCCCCCAGCCGGACCAGACGGTGGCGAGGTTCTCCCACGCCTGGTACTCGAAGTCCCGCACGACCAGGCCCTGCTTGCCCGAGTCTTCTGCGGTGGCGGCGGCGATGTCCCGGGCGGCGTCGAACGTCCACTCGCCGGACGCGACGAGCTCCGCCGGGTCGGGCTGCCCCGCTGCGGCGATCTGACCGGTGTTGACGAACATCGCGAACGGGCTGTTGGAGAAGGGGTAGGCGTACAGGCCGTCGCCGTCCTCCCAGAGCCCCAGGGCGCTCGGCACCATGTCGTCCAGGGCGTAGCCCTCGGTGCTCTCGAGCAGCGGGCGCAGGTCGACGAGCGCCCCGCTGGAGACGAACTCGGGCGCGTTGCTCTCGAAGATCCAGGCCAGGTCAGGGGCGTTGCCCCCGGCGAGCTGGGTGGTCAGGGCCGTCGTGTAGTCCTCGAACGGGATGGTCTCGAACGTCACGCCGGAGACCAGCTCCGGGTTCTGGGCGACGTAGTCGTCGGCGATGCTCTGGAAGAGCTCGAGCTGCGCCTCGTCGGCGGTCCATACGGTCATCCGCAGGTCGACGGGCTCGGCCGGGGCCTCTGGCTCCCCCACCGGCGCGTCGGTTCCGCCGCCGCAGGCGGTGAGGGCGAGCACCGCGCTCATGGCGGTCGCGGCGACGGCGGCCCGACGGCGCGGCCGGGCCCAGGGGTTCGGGCGGCGGGGGGTGTGCTGTGCAGACATCAGTTCTCCTTTGGACTGATCCGCGACGGGATGTCGCTGGGGGTGTCAGTACGGGATGTCGCTGGGGTGTCGGTGTGGACGTGCTCAGTACGGGTGCGCGCCGTCCGGCCAGCGCAGCTCGACCCCTGCGGCGACCAGCTCGGCCTGGTAGTCGGCGAGCAGGTCGGGCTTGGCCTGGACCGCGTGCGGGGTGCGTCCGGTGGCGAGGCAGTGCGCGGCCAGGTGGCCGGCGGCCTCACCGACGTTCCACTCGACGGGGTGCAGGCGGTAGCACCCGTTGGTGATGTGCGTCGTGCCGATGTTCTTGTTGCCCGCGAGCAGGTTCGTCGTACGCCGCGGGAGCAGGGCGCCGAGCGGGATCTCGAACGGCGTCGACGGCACGTCGATGTAGGTGTCGCCGCCCGTGGAGGGGTGCAGGTCGATCCGGTACATGCCCACGCCCACCGAGTCGTCGTACCGCGTGGCACCCCGGTCGCCGCGGACGGCGTAGGAGACGTCGTTCTCCGTGACCGTCGTGACCGCCTGGATCCGGCGGGACTCGCGGTGGTACGCGGCCTGGGCGAGCCCGTCCGGGTTGCCCATGACGTCGGGGCGGAGCCGCAGGCCGGGGAACCCCGTGCCGCCGTCGGGCCGAGGGGCCTCGGTCTGCATCCAGTAGAGCATCGACAGGCTCAGCTGCCGGGCGTCGGCGATCCGGGCCTCCTCGACGTCGCGGGGCACGTCGAGGACGTGGCCGAGGAAGTAGTCGATGCTCGGCCAGTTCACCAGGCACAGGTCGCTCGCGTAGGAGCCGGGCTCGTGGAGGTCGCGCGCGGCGATGCGCCGGAACAGCCACAGGTTCTCGTCGCCGGCGTTCTTCGACTGGTCCGCGTCGACCGCCAGCGGGTCGTCGCCGGGGTTCGGCGTGAACGACCGCCGCTCCAGCGTGAGGGTGCGCGGGTTGGGCGCGGTCCACGAGAGCAGCCGCTCGCCGCCCCAGGCACCCGGCGCGTACGAACGCCAGAAGTCGTAGCGGTCCGGCTTGTCGATGGTGTGCTCGCCGTCCGCGTGCTCGACGGCGAAGCACACGCTGAACGCCTGGACGTTGTCCGGCTGGGCCTCGTCCGGGGCGCTCGGCTCGCCGGTCTCGCGCGCCGACTCGAACCCCGTGACGTACTCCGTGCCGGTCAGCGGCAGCAGCTCCCCGGTCTCGGTCGCGTCGATCGTGTACGCGGCGCTCACCGTCACCTCCGGACCGCCGACGACGGAGGCGAGCGTCACCGACGTCACCCGGTCGCCGTCCGTCGTGGCGGCGGCCGGGCGCACCCGCTCCAGGAGCGTGATCCGGCCGGCGGAGCGGTAGGGCGCGAGCATCTCCTCGAGCACGCCGACGGCGACCCGTGGCTCGTGGCACAGCTTCGAGACCCACCCGGCACCCGGGTTGAGCTCCGGCCAGGCCCGCGCGGCGGCGGTCAGCGGGTAACGACGGCGGTAGACGTCGCGGATCCCGTCGCGCAGCGCCCGGTAGCGCGCGGTCACGCCGAACCGCTCGACCCATGGGTGCTCGTCGGGCGGCACCGCCTGCGAGGTCAGCTGCCCGCCGATCCAGCGGTGCTCCTCGGTGAGGACTACGCGAGCGCCACGGTCGGCGGCCGCGAGCGCAGCGGCGATGCCGCCGAGGCCGGCGCCCACCACGAGCACGTCGGTCTGCAGGTCTTGATGGGTCACGCGGGGTCCGTCCTGTCGTCGGTCGCTGGTTCGCCGGTGCGGGCCGGTGCGGCGGTGCCGCCCTCCACGTCGGGGCACACGAGGATCTGGTGGAGCTCCGCCTCGGTCAGCGCCGAGGTGCGGCCCGTCTCGCGCTCCCGCTTGGGGCTGTCGTCGGAGACCAGGCGGGAGAGCAGGTACAGCGCCCGGGCGCCCATCTCCTCGCGGGGTACGGAGAAGCCGGACCAGTTCCTGCCGCCGCGGCGGGGATGGTGCGGCTGTCCGAGCAGCAGCACCGACACGTCGTCGGGCACCTGCTTGCCGCGGCGTTCGAGCTCGTCGGCGAGCTCCTCCGGATGGTTCTCGGGTGCGACGACGACGGCGGTGAAGCGCTGGTCGACGATCTCGGCGGCGGTGGCGGCGACGTCGTCGAGCTCGACGAACCGTGTGGTGAGCCCCTGCGCCTTCATGGCGCTGCGGTACCCGTCGACCCGGTCGAGCGTCGGCTGGTCGGTGCCGCGCATGCCCACGTAGCCGATGCGCCGGTGGCCGAGGGCGACGAGGCGCTCGACCTGCCGCACGGTTCCCCCTACGTAGTCGGCGCCCACGTACGGCAGCCGGCCGCCGTCGCTGCCGCGCTTGCCGATGAAGACGAAGGGGTAGTTGGTGTCGAGCAGGTGCTGCAGCTCGCCGCGGTGCTCGTGCTGCCCGAGCAGCAGGCAGCCGTCTGCCACGCCGAGCCGCTGCCAGCCGTCGCGGGTGAGCCTGCGGCGCCCGTCCGTGACGGGTGCGCTGGTGAACAGCAGCAGGTCGACGCCGAGCCGTTCGGCGGCGTGCTCGATCCCGACGAGGAACGGGCCGTAGAAGTCGCGGCTGGCCCGGGGGAACGTCGCCTCGTAGGTGAACACGCCGAGGATCTGGGCGAGCCCGCCCGCGAGGCGCTGGGCGGCGGGGTTCGCGGTGTAGCCAGTGATCCGGATGGCGTCCAGGACGCGCTGGCGGGTCTCCTCGCTGATGCGTACGCCGCTCGGCGTGCTGCCGTTGAGCACGAACGAGACGGTGGCCTGGCTGACGCCGGCCATCGCGGCGACGTCCGTCTGGGTGATGCGGCGACGTGGCACGGCTCCTCCTTGAACCCAGCTCCGATCCGGCGGCTGTCGTCAGGAGTGTCACCGTCCGCGGAGCGGCCGGTCAATCTGATGATGCGCATTATTAGCAGTTGCCGGGCGGGAGCCGGGCGCGCCGGAACAGGCGGCCCGCGCCCTCGTGCCGGCCGATGGCGCGCATTATCAGAGCGAGTGATGGCGGGCTGCGCCTGACGAGCTCGGAGGTGCGAGCTCGGCTCAGTGCTCGCAGAGGCAGAACGGGTGGCCCGCCGGGTCGGCGTAGACCCGCCAGTTGGCCTCCGGGCGCAGCTGGTCCGTGCGCTCCAGCACCGTCGCGCCCAGCTCCAGCACGCGCTGCTCGTCCGCCTCGAGGTCGTCGACGTCGAAGTCGAGGTGCATCTGCTGCGGCGACTCCTGCCCGGGCCACTGCGGCGGCCGGTATCCCTCCACCCGCTGGAAGGCCAGCGGCGTGCCGTCGAAACCGCGGAGCTCCACCCAGTCCGGGTCGTCCGCGTCCACCTCGACCTGCCCGCCCAGCAGCCCGGCGTAGAACTCGGCGAGGCGGACCGGGTCCGCGCAGTCGATCGCGACGGCCTGCAGCTTGCGAATCATCTCTGGTTCTCCTTGCCCTCGGTTCGTACGCCGGTCCCATGCTCCGCGATGTCCAACCTATCGGCGGCCGGAACGGGGTAGGTTGTACCGGACCGCGACACCGTCGAAGGAGGTGAGACCCATGAACGCAGGACCGATCTGGGTGCTCCCCCTTCCGCGAGGAACTGGCGACTGACGTAGGCGTCGCCGGGAGTGCCCTTCAAGCTGGGCATCCCGAAAGGCACCACCTGTGCATTCCTCAGTCATCTCCGACGCCCACCCCGCGCCCCTCACGTTCGACGTGATCATCGCCGGGTGCGGGCCGACCGGCGCACTGCTTGCCGCCGAGCTCCGCCTGCACGGCGTGCGGGTGCTCGTCCTGGAGAAGGACACCGAGCCCGCGTCGTTCGTCCGCATAGTCGGCCTGCACATCCGCAGCCTCGAACAGCTGGCGATGCGCGGACTGCTGGATCGCCTGCTCGAGCACGGGCGACGCCGTCCGGCCGCCGGCTTCTTCGCCGCCATCGACAAGCCCGTACCCGAGGGCCTGGACAGCGCGCACGCCTTTCTGCTGGGCATCCAGCAGCCGGTGATCGTCCGCCTGCTCGAAGAGCATGCGATCAGCCTGGGTGCGCAGGTGCGGCGCGATTCAGCGGTGGCAGGCATCGAGCAGGACGCCGACGGCGTGACGGTCGAGCTGTCCGGTGGCGAACGGCTTCGCGCGCGCTACCTCGTCGGCTGTGACGGCGCGCGCAGCACCGTGCGCAAGCTGCTCGGCGTCGGCTTTCCCGGCGAACCCGCACGGACCGAGACCCTGATGGGCGAGATGCGGGTCGGTGCGCCACAGGAGGAGATCGTCGCCAAGGTGGCCGAGATCAGCGCTACCACCAGGCAGTTCTGGCTCAGGCCCTTCGGGGAGGGTGCCTATCAGGTGGTCGTCCCCGCCGCGGGAGTCAGCCCGGACCGGACGGAACCGCCCACCCTCGAGGACTTCAGGCAGCAGCTGCGCGCCGTCGCCGGGACCGACTTCGGCGTGCACTCGCCGCGCTGGTTGTCCCGGTTCGGGGACGCGACCCGGCTGGCCGAGCACTACCGGGTCGGCCGGGTGCTGCTGGCCGGCGACGCCGCGCACATCCACCCGCCCATCGGCGGGCAGGGCCTCAACCTCGGCCTCCAGGACGCGTTCAACCTCGGCTGGAAGCTGGCCGCACAGGTTCGCGGCTGGGCGCCGGACGCCCTGCTGGACACCTACGAGGCGGAGCGCCGTCCGGTCGCCGCGGACGTGCTGGACAACACGCGCGCCCAGCTGACGCTGCAGTCCACCGAACCGGGCCCGCGGGCGGTGCGGAGGCTGCTGACCGAGCTGATGGACCTCAACGAGGTGAACCGGCGCCTGATCGGGAAGATCGCTGCGATCGACCTGCGCTACGACCTGGGTTCGGGGCCTGACCTGGGTTCGGGGCCCGACCTGGTCGGCCGCCGCCTGCGCGACCTGGACGTGCAGGAGGGCCGCCTCTACGAGCTGCTGCGGGGCGGTCGCGGCCTGCTGCTGGACCGCACCGGACGCCTGACCGTGGGCGGCTGGTCCGACCGGGTCGACCACGTCGCGGATCCGGCCGTGGCGCTGGACGCCCCGTGCCTCCTGCTTCGACCCGACGGCTACGTCGCCTGGGTCGGCGACGACCAGCGAGAGCTGGACGCCCACCTCTCGCGCTGGTTCGGCGCACCGGCGAGCTGACCGGGCGACGAAGCCGGTTCAAAGTACGGTCATCATCTAATTTTCCGGAAACCCTTGTGCTCCTGGTCGTCGGCGGCTTATTGTCGTACGAACATACTTCAATAACCTCAGGGAGCCAGTGATGACAACAGCTCAGCAGGTCGCGCTCGTGACGGGCGCCACCTCAGGAATCGGCAAGGCAGCAGCGACCGCGCTCGTCACGGCGGGCTTCGAGGTGATCGGGACCGGCCGCAACACCTCGCGGTCCACCGCACCCGCCGGCGTGACCTACCTCGACCTCGACGTGACCAGCGACGAGTCGGTCGCCTCGGCCGTCAAGCAGGTGATCGACCGCTTCGGGCACATCGACGTCCTGGTCAACAACGCCGGCGTGGGATCGACCGGTGCCGGCGAGGAGTTCTCGATCAGCCAGACGCAGGACATCTTCGACATCAACGTCTACGGCGTCATGCGGATGACCAAGGCAGTCCTGCCGCACATGCGCGACCAGGGCAGGGGGCGGATCATCAACGTCTCGTCCCTCAGCGGGTTCGTACCCAGCCCGTTCATGACCGTCTACGTCGCGACCAAGCACGCGGTAGAGGGCTACTCCCAGTCGCTGGACCACGAGGTCCGCGAGTACGGCGTCCGCGTCCTCCTCGTCGAGCCCGGCCCGATCAACACCCCGTTCGCGGGCCACAGCGTCGAGGCCGACACCCCCATGGCGCTCTACGCGGCGGGACGGCGCAACTACGACGAGCTGCTGGCGAAGAACCTCACCAGCGGCGACGACCCCTCCGTCGTCGCCAAGGTGATCGTCGCGGCGGCCACCGACCGGAACCCGAGGCTGCGGCGCACCGCCGGCACGACCGCCATGACCATCAACGCGGTGCACCGCGTCGCCCCGGCGCGGGTCTTCGACCGCGTCATCCGCCGGTTCAACAAGATGCCCGCCTGACCCGAGCTGACCTTCCCGAGCGGCATCGACAAGGCTGCAGGAACCGGCTGAGATGGAGGAACAGATGGTGCGGTACACGAAAGAGCACAAGCAGGAGACCCGGCAGCGGATCGTCGCGACGGCCGGTCGGCGGATCAAGCGGAACGGCATCGACGGCTCCGGCGTCGCGACCCTCATGAAGGACGCGGGCCTGACCAACGGCGCCTTCTACGCCCACTTCGCGTCCAAGGACGAGCTCGTCGACACCGCGATCACCGACCAGCTGCACACGCTGCACCGGAACGTCGTCGAGCAGGCCGATCCCGGCGCGGCGGGCCTCGAGCAGGTGGTGCGGTGGTACCTGTCGCGCGACCACCGGGACAACCCCGTCGACGGCTGCCCCAACGCCGCCCTGCTCGACGAGATCGCGCGCAGCGGCGACACCACACGGCAGGCCTACACCGACGGCGTGCTGGTCGTCATCGACGGCCTCGCCGCCCGCATGACTCCCGAGGATCCGCTCGCGTCCCGCGTCATGGCACTCAGTCTCCTCGGCCTGATGGCCGGGACACTGCAGCTCGCCCGCGCCCTGACGGACCGGCAGCTCTCCGACGACCTTCTCGAGCAGGGCCTCAGCAATGCCCTGGCCCTGGTGAACAGGAAATCCGAATCATGACCGAGCAGCCTTTCCACCCGCAGCTGCGGGCCGCGCGGTTCCTGCCGCGCACCTTCATCACCGCCCGGACGCTGCCCACGCTCCGGCGCCTCACCCGGCTGGCCGGGAGGACCCGGCGTCCCGACGCACAGATCGTCGCCGTGACCGACGACGTGTCGGTGCACGTCTTCCGGCCGGCTTCGGCCAGGCCTCGGACGCCTGCGCTGCTGTGGATCCACGGCGGTGGGATGGTGCTCGGCGACGCGGCGCAGGACAGCCAGTTCTGCCGCCGGATCGCCGACGAGCTGAACGTCGTCGTCGTGTCGGTGGAGTACCGGCTCGCGCCCGAGCACCCGTTCCCGACGCCGCTGGACGACTGCTACACCGCGCTGGAGTGGCTCGCCGGCCAGCCCGACGTCGACCCCGCCCGCATCGCGATCGGCGGGCAGAGCGCCGGCGCCGGCCTGGCCGCCGGGCTGGCCCTGCTGGCGAGGGAACGCGGCGAGATCCGTCCGGTCCTGCAGCTGTTGTCCTACCCGATGCTGGACGACCGGACCACCACCCGTGCCGACGTCGACCCGCGGCGGCTCCGCATCTGGAGCCCGGCCAGCAACCGGTTCGGCTGGGGCTCCTACCTCGGACCCGCCGCGGCCGACGGCAACGTGCCCCCGCTGGCCGCGCCGGCCCGCTACGAGGACCTCTCCGGCCTGCCGCCCGCCTGGATCGGCGTCGGCACCAACGACCTGTTCCACGACGAGGACGTCACCTACGCCCGGCGGCTGCAGCAGGCAGGCGTCGCCTGCACGCTCCGCGTGGTGCCCGGCGGCTATCACAACTTCGATTCCATCGAAGCGGGAGCCGCCGTCTCCCGGGCCTTCGTCGAGGCCCAGCTCTCCGCACTGGACGGAGCGCTCAACGGCGACCGCACAGCATCCGTTGACGTGCGTCGACGCGCTAACTAGCCTCCGGGTGGTTGGTGATGCGCTCGCGCGGGCCGGCCACTTGGCCCCGGACAAAGGAGTTCCGCCATGCGCACAGAGATCACCCGCCGCACCCTGATCGTCTCCGGCGCGACCGTCGGCGCCTCGGCGCTGCTGGGCGGACCGGCCGCGAGCGCCGCCGTCAACACTGCCGGGAGCGGGCGTCGCGAGGCGCTGGTGACGCCGATCGCCGAGGTTCTCGACGGCGGCGAGCAGGTGACGTCGCTCGCCATCTCCTCCCCCGCCCTGCACCGCGCTGAGCGGTCGTCGCTGACGTCCACGACGTTCGCCGTGCACGTCACCGCCACCAACCCGCTCACGCGCGAGGTCGCCTACGCGCAGGATCGTGTGGTCACCGCGGCGACGTGGACCCGCCGTGGCGAGATCACGCTGGAGCTCGAGCACGGCTGGGGTGTCGACGGCGGCGGCACCCTGCAGTACCTGGGTGCGCACGGCCGCAACGTCCTCCTGGATCTGGACTACGCGATCACGCAGGTCGAGCCGCTGCGGGGGCGAGGTCCGGGCGGCCCCGTGGTGCTCGACTCGTTCCGTCAGGGCCGGGTGTCCGATCCGGAGGTCGACGCGTTCGCCCACCATGCGACGGCGTCGGGCCTGAACTACCGGTTGTTCTCCCCTGCGCGCCGGAGCGGTCGGCGCGGCGCGGCGCTCGTCGTCTGGCTGCACGGCGGCGGCGAGGGTGGCCTGCGGACCGGCGGGTACGACTACTACGACAACGAGGCGCAGCTGCGGGCGAACCGCGGCGCGCTCGGCTTCGCGACGCCGGAGGCGCAGGACATCTTCGGTGGTGCCTACGTGCTCGCGCCGCAGGCGACGTCGGCCTGGATGCTCGACGGCGACGGGTTCGCGCCGCTCATCCTGGAGGCGATCGAGGAGGTCGCCCGATCGCACCGGATCGACGCGAGCCGGATCCACGTCGTCGGCTGCTCCAACGGCGGGTACATGTCGCTGAAGATGGTCGCCGAGCACCCCGAGACGTTCGCGACCTCCGTACCGATCTGCTGCGGCATCGGTGCCCGCGACGGCTCCGACGTGTACTTCATCTCCGACGACGAGCTCGCGGCGATGCGGACCCCGACGTGGCTCGTGCACTCGTCCGACGACACGACGCTGGATGCCCAGGCCAACACCGTCCATGCCCACGAGCGCATCGACGGCTCGATCATGAGCCTGTACGACAACGTCACCTGGGACGGGATCACCTACCCCGGGCACTGGTCGTGGATCTACGTCGCGCGCGACGACCCGCACCACGACGGTGCGAGCGTCTGGGAGTGGATGGCGACGACGAAGCGCTGAGCAGCAGGCTCAGGGACCGACGGGCGAGTCCTGGCTGAACGTGTTCCGCCAGCGGCCGTCGCGTTCGACCCACAGTGAGCTGATGAACATGGACTCCGTCTCGTCCTGACCGGACGGCTGGTGGTCGGCGCGGTAGCAGAGCAGCACCGAGCTCTCGGAGACCTCGATCAGCCGCGCGTCCACGATGGAGTACGACGTGGTGATCGGGCCGTCCGAGAGCTGTTCGGCGTGCTCTGTCCGGTTCGCGAACCCGGACGGGTACACGCCGAGGAAGTCCGCGGACAGCAGCTCGTGCTGCGCCTGCGGGTCACCGCTGACCTGCGTGTCCCAGACCCGTGACTCAAGATCGACGAAGAACTGCGTGGTGTGCGCCGGCATCCGGTCATCCTCACATCTCTCCTGGGCCGGAACACCTCAGCCCTCCCGCAGGACCACCTCGACGACCAGCAGGTCGCCGCTGTCCGCGCCGTCCACCGCCTCGACGCGGAACACCGTCTCGCCCGGGGCACCCGCCTCGCGCACGGCCTCCGTGAGGTAGTACTCGTGCTCGGCCAGGCCCTCGCCGTCGACCGGCGCGGTGAGCGTCCGTGACGGGCCGACCTCGAGGCCGTTGAGTAGGATCCGACGTCGGCTGGCGGCGCGGTCGACGAAACGCGTCCGCACCGCGGCCGCGGTGTCCGGGCAGCGGAGGCGGTACTCGAACCACCCGGTCGTGCTGCGCCAGTGCACCCCGTCCGCCCCGCCCGCCCGGGTCCGCTCCCCCGTGAACCCGTGGTCCACCTCTGGCTGCTGCTCGCCGGCCGTCACCTTGTCGAAGACGGCCGCTGCGGTGTCGGCGTCGTCGAGGGTCCGGAGCGTGGACAGGGCACGGGACGGGTCGGCGTCGGCCGGGAAGTAGATGGTGTAGCGCTCGTCGTGGATGGCGGCGAAGGGTTCGAGCAGGACGGTGCCGGGGACGAGCTCGCCGGACCGCTCCCGGAGCACCGCGAGCTCGAACGTCAGCGTCGGCTCGTCGACGAGCGCCACCGCCGACTCCGGAGGCTCGGCAGCGACGATGGGGCTCTGCCGCATCGGCACCAACTGGCCGTGGGCGACGTGCGCCATCCGGTCGGGCCCCGCGACGAGCCCCGCGAGCTTGCCGGCGCCGCTGCGTGACGCGAGCACGACGGGGCCGTAGCGGAACGCGACCCAGCCGGACCCGTCGGGCAGCGGCTCCGCGACGAGTCGGGGTGCGAGCCGGATCGTGACCGCCGTCGTCCCGCTCCAGGTCCGCGCGATCTCCGCATAACCGTCGACGAGGACGGCGTCGACCGGCTCGCCGTCGACGCTCAGGCCCCCGAGCTCCGCCCAGGACGGCACGCGGAGGCGCAGCGTGCGCGCCCGGGGCGTCTCGGAGGTGACCTCGATCCTGGCCTGGTCGCGGAACGGCAGCTCGGTCGACAGCTCGACCCGCAGGCTCTCCTCCGGCCAGTCGAGGACCGCCGGCGTGTAGAGCTCGACGCGGAGGTCGGGCCCGTCGTGGGTGTAGATCAGCTCGTTGTACCGCGTGTGGCCCTCGAGGCCCGAGCCGACACAGCACCACATGGACAGGTGCGGCCGCGAGTACACCCGGTAGTGGGCCGGGCGCATCGGCGTGAAGTACACGAAGCCTCCGCGCCGGGGGTGGACGGACGAGACCACGTGGTTGAAGAGCGCCCGCTCGGCGAACTCCACCGTGGCGCCGTCGTGCTCGCGGTCGAGCCGCAGGCGCGCCAGCTCGAGCATGTTGTGGGTGTTGCAGGTCTCCGGCCCCTCGCGGTCCGTCAGCACCTCGGTGAAGTCCGACGACGGGTGGAAGTGCTCGCGCACGCTGTTCCCGCCGATCGCCAGCGTGCGGCGTTCGACCACCGAGGACCAGAAGGCGTCGGCCGCTGCGGCGAACCGCTCGGCGCCGGGGTCGCGGTCCGGGGCGCCGTTTCGCTCCAGGTCGGCCAGCCGCTGGTAGCCCAGCACCTTGGGGATCTGCGTGTTGGCGTGGAGCCCGTCGAGCGGGTCGCCGCCGTCGGCCAGCGGATCCAGCAGCTTGCGGTGGGCCAGCCTGCGCCCCTCGGCGACGAGGTCCTCACGGCCGGTGAGCACGCCCAGCTCGACGAACGCCTCGTTGAGCCCGCCGAACTCGGCGGTGAGGATCTGCTCGACCTGCTCGTCGGTGACGGCCTTCGTGACCGACAGCCACCAGTCGGCCCAGCGCGTCGCCATGGCCAGCGCGCGCTCGGAGCGCCCGTGGGTCGCCGCGTCGATGAGGCCGGCGAGCGTCTTGTGCAGGTTGTAGACCGGGACCCACCGGCCGTTGAGGCTGAACAGGTCGGCGTCTATGCGGCCGGCGGTGAGCTCCTCGCCCAGGGCCGGCCCGTCCGGTACCCCGCCGACGTAGCCGGTGCCTACCTTGTCCTGGCAGCGCTCGAGCACGTCGAGCAGGTGCTCCATACGGTCGTGCAGCGCGTCCTGGCCGGTCACCGCCCACAGCTTGGCGTGCGCGGACAGGGCGTGACCGCCGATGTGGCCGTCGAGCCCCCCGCTCTCCCAGTCGCCGTACGGCTCGGCCCGGCTGTCGAGCCCCGCCGCCACGAGGAACGGGGCGAGGAGCCGGTCCAGGTCGATGTCGAGCACCGCCTCCAGCGCCCGCCGCTGGGCGACCGCGAACGGTCCGGGGCCGAGCCGGACGGCCCCCAGCGGGAAGGTCCGGCCGGCGGTCGCGGGCCGTGCGGTACTCATGGACAACGAGGCTCCTTTGAAGGTCGCACGGCTCCGTCAGATCGCTCGGCTCCGTCGCCGTGCTGGGGCGCAGGTTCGCTGAAGCTACCTCAACCGGTCCGCTCATGGATCCAGGCGAGGTGCTCCCGCAGCTCCTGCGGCCCGTGCAGCACGAAGCGGCAGTCCAGCGCGAGCAACCGCCTCGCCAGCCACTCGACGGTGTCGGCCGAGCTCCGCCACCGGGTGTCATCTCCTTCTGGCGCGATCTCGCCGTCGCCGAGATGATCGCGCAACCGCGCCCGGGCCTTGTCGAACGGCAGCCGTAGGGTCACCTCAGCGCGGTACGTCGGTGCCATCGCGCGCTCGGCATGCTCGAGATGCGCGAGCACGTCCGCGTCCGGCATGAGTTCCCGCGCTCGCGCGCCGGTGGCGCGGGGGGCCGAGATCCGATCGGCCCGGAAGTGCCGCCAGTCGTCGCGGTCGAGGTCGAACGCGACGAGATACCACCGCTGGCGCACGACGACCAGGCGCTGGGGTTCGACGTGCCGAGCACTGGCCACCCCACTGCGATCCTCGTACTCCATGCGCACACGTTCCCGATTCGAGGTGGCGGCGGCGAGGACCGTGAGGATGTCGGGATCCACCGACATCTCAGGCCCCGGTCTGCGGGTCATCGCGGCAGCACCCAGCGTGCGCACCCGATGTCGCAGCCGGGAAGGTAGTGACTGGCTCAGCTTGGTGAGCGCGCGGATGCCTGCGTCCTCGAGCTCCGGCAGCCCTTGGACGGCGACCGTCCGCAGACCGAGCGCGACGGCGACAGCCTCGTCGTCCTCCAGGAGCAGCGGCGGCATCGAGGTGCCCGCGACCAGGCGGTAGCCCCCGTGGGCACCGAGGTCGGCGTCGATGGGATAACCCATCTCGCGCAACCTGTCGACGTCGCGGCGCACCGTGCGGTGGGTGACGTCCAACCGCTCGGCGAGCTCGCTGCCCGACCAGGTACGCGAGGTCTGTAGCAGCGAGAGCAGGGTCAGCAAACGCGAGGTGGGTCCGGCCATCTACCAATCATCTCCGTATCTAGGACATGAACCGTCCTACTTCACTCCTAGCGTTGCGGACATCAGCACGAAGAACCCAAGAGGAACCGAATATGTCCCAGCTGCAGAACGCCACCCCGGCCGGTTACACGAGCGTCGCCCCCTGGGTCGTCACCGACGACACCGGAGCCTTCCTTGATTTCGTCACCCAGGTGCTCGACGGCGAGGAACTTGCCCGCGTGGCGACCGAGAGCGGCGCGATCGGCCACGGCGAGATCAGGGTCGGTGACACCGTCGTGCTGGCCTTCGACCGTGCGCCGGAGTGGCCGGTGATGCCGAGCCTCCTGCGGGTGTGGGTGCCGGACGCGGACGCCGTCTTCGAGAAGGCAGTCGCTGCGGGCGCGAAGGTCGTGACCGCACTCGCCGACAGCGCCTTCGGTCAGCGCGGCGGACGGATCAAGGACCCGTTCGGCAATATCTGGTGGGTCGTGACCCACGTCGAAGACGTTCCGGAGGATGCGATGTGGGCGCGGCTGCAGGATCCGGTGTACGCCGAGCAGATGCGCGTGGCGCAGGAGACGTTCGACGCGGAGATGACCGGACAGGCTCAGGGGCGGAGCAGCGCGCCGGTGCGCTGAACGTCGTTGGTGCCCGCTCCCTGCGCGGGATTGGTCCGCGCGGGGAGGCATGCCTGGGTCGACCGACGGACATAGAGAGCACATATCACATGTCCATTGAGTTCCGGCCGAGGATCGGATGTACTACGCATAACAGCTGAAGCGAGTGAGCCGAGGGCACCCCCCAAACAACGATGTTCGGAGGAACTCAGATGAATCGCACGCCTCGGCGTCTCCTGACCACGCTCATGGCCATGACCCTGGCATGGGGTTGGGCGCTCGTGAGTCCGACCCCCGCAACCGCCGCAACCACCACCTACTACGCCTCGCCCAGTGGCAGCGGAACCGGCTGCACCTCGAGCGCGCCATGCTCGATCTCGCAGGTCAAGACCGCGGTCAGGCAGAACCAGAGCTCCGCGTCCCCGACCGACGTGGTGGTCGTGCTCGCCGGGGGCCGCTACGAGCTCTCCTCGCCGTTGAGCTTCACGGCCGCCGACGGCGGGCGCACCACGACGACCGTGCGCTGGACGGCCGCCCCGGGCGCGACCCCCGTCCTGACCGGCTCGACGCCCGTCACCGGGTGGAGCTCGTACGACTCGGCGAAGAACATCTGGGTCGCCTCGACGCCAGCCGGGCAAGACACCCGTGACCTCTTCGTCAACGGCGTCTCGTCGCCCCGCGCATCGGTGACCATCGCTCGTAGCGACATCCAGATGACCACCACCGGATTCAACATCACGAACCCGGCGCTCAACTACCTCTCGAACCTGCCGCAGAAGAACCGGCTCGAGCTGCGCTCCATCGGGCACTTCACCGATCGTCACTCGCCGGTCTCGTCCATCAACGGCACCACGGCGACGATGACCCAACCTGCGTGGAACAACAACCTCTGGGGGTACGACACCATGCAGGCCCCGATCTTCGGCGGCCACGGGCTGAGCATCGAGAACTCTCTCTCGTTTCAAGTGTCTGGACGCGAGCGGTCAGGGCACCGGCAACGGTACGGCCGCGGTGATCTGGGACTGCAACGGCCAGACCAACCAGCGATGGACCCGCAGGTGAGGCAGTTCTGAGCTCGTCAGCGTCGCAATCGGGTCGGCGCGCCCGGCACGGCTGCGACGCGCTCAGACGTTGAAGCGGAATCCTGAGCCAGCAGGGACGGGCTGACTGCAATCAGCACACCAATGGCTGCTACCGCGCGGGGCCAGCTCTGCAACGAGCGGGGAGCCATGATTCCGTCCCCATGCCGCCCGGTTGCACTTCCGCTACCCTGAGATTAGTCCCATGTTTGGGACTACCAAACTTGGGACTTCCACACTCGGGCGGTTGGCTCACATCCATTGGAGGGCACTTGTCGTTTGTCGGACGCACGCGCGAACTCGCGATACTCCACAAGCACCTGGACCGGATCCAACGCGGGAGTCGCCTCGACCGCGGTACCGCAATGATGATCCGTGGCCGGCGCCGTGTCGGCAAATCCAGGCTTGCCGGCGAGTTCGTCCGCCGTGCTGGCCTACCTTTCGTCCACTTCCAAGCCTCACGTAATTCCCCGCCCGCCGAAGACCTGCACCACCTCCGTGACGTGATTGCTGCCTCCACTCTCCCCAACGCCGCTCGCGCCCAAGATCTCGACCCCACAACTCTGTCAGCAGCCTTCCAGATCCTCGCTCTCACCCTGCCCGACGACGCTCCGTCGATCGTCGTGATCGATGAACTTCCGTGGCTTTTAGAAGGATTCCCGGGCGGCGCCGGCGAACTGCAACGCGCATGGGACCTGGAACTGTCGCGCAAGCCTGTGCTTCTGCTGCTTCTCGGCAGCGACCTTTCGATGATGGAAAGCCTCACCCACCACGATCAGCCGTTCCACGGACGTGCCACCGAATTGGTGCTGCACGCTCTCAACCCCCGCGACGTCGCCGAGCTGACCGGAACTTCTGGAGTCGACGCATTCGACGCTCACCTGGTCACGGGAGGCCAGCCTCTCGTCGCTGAGTCCTGGGAAGCGGGAATGACTCTCGACGATTTCCTCCGCGCCGAACTTGAGGACTCCACAACCCCACTCGTGGTGAACGGTCAGCGCATCCTGGAGTCGGAGTTCAGCGAGACCTCCCTGTCCCGGCGAATTCTGACAGCGGTCGGCGGCCGTGGCGAGCGCACGTTCACCTCTGTCCAACAGTCTGCCGCCAACATCGAAGTGATCCCATCGACATCCCTGACCCGGACACTGAGCATGCTCCGCGAGAAACGCGTGGTGGCCTTCGACGAGCCCCTTTCGATGAAGCGCGCAGCCAAGGACCGCCGTTACCGGATCGCTGACCCCGCACTGCGCTTCTGGCTCGCGTTCGTCGAACCCCACCTCGGCGAAATTGACGCCGGACGAGGAGACATCGCATACACGCGAATCGTCAATGGGTACTCGGCCTGGCGCGGACGCGCCATTGAACCGGTCGTCCGGGAAGCTGTCTGGCGACTCACACCCACAAGCCCGTGGCCCGAGGCGAAAGCCGTCGGAAACTGGTGGCCCCGAAACAACAACCCCGAGATCGACCTCGTTGGGGCCGACGACCGACCCGCAAGCACCATCTACTTCGTCGGAACGATCAAATGGCGCACTGACAGCCCCATAACCTCTCGCGAAGCCGCTCAGCTCGTCGCCGACGCCGCATCCGTCCCCGGCGCGCCGCCCGATGTCGCTACTATCGGCGTCTGCCCTGGAGGCATGGTCGACGGCGCACCGCTCGACGTCATCTGGACAGCAGACGACCTCCTCCAAGCCTGGCAATGAACCGCGATTGCGCAGGGCCTTGCTCACACCTGAACCGTGCGGATGCATCCCGCATCAGACGTTGAAGCGTGTCATGTGGGCCTGACCTCCTGGTTCGCCGTTCGGCTCAGTCGTCCGAGGCGACGACCAGGCGCATGGATTCCCTTCTAACTGCGCCGAATCCGTGTCTTGGGCTGGTCACGACTCGAACCACCACGTTCCCGATCCGAGTCAGCGAAGACCTCAATTGCTTGTCGTCTCGTCACCGTCCGAGACGGCAGCCAGACCGAACGCCTTCTCCACCATCTCCGGCGTCACGTAGTCATGAAGGTCCGGCAGTGGGATCGTCGGGTCGAACCAGTTCTCGAAGGCCCACGGCCCATCCTCGGACATGTAGCGGCCGTCGTACATCAGGTCGATGATCCAGTCCGGTTCGACGATCGCGTCGTACCAGTCAGGCCACCCGTCGGTGTCCGCCCCATACATGTCGGCGAAGACGTCACCCTGTTCGAGAATGAGGCGTACGACAACGCCCTCTCCAACCGTCTGGGCAAGGCGGGGCATCATGACCGACTCGGCCGCCGGGGCCGTGCGGCGGATCTGATCGATCGTCGCCTTCAGCCTGAAGACGAAGTCGTAGTCGTACCGCACCCGCCACTGCTCTGGCAGAGCTCCATCGAGCCAGCTGTGGCCCAGTTCGCCGAGATGAGTCCCGCGGGGCTGCCGCCCCAGTTCCTCCAGGTCGCCCTTGATGTGATCCAGCACGACGTCGGAGCCCCAGGCGAAGGTCTTTGCCGCGTCCAGGCCGAAGTTGAGTTCGAGGCCTGCCACATAGAGGCCGTCCTTCTTCGGATCGTATTCGTTCCAGTCTTCACCAAGATCGTCATCGTCTGGCTCGGTTGAGGATGTGCCCGGCAGGACCGACCAGCGCAGCGCTCTACACACGGCGCGGACCTTGTCCTTGCGAAGGTTCGATCCGGTCTCGTAACGGCGCCATGTCTCGCTGCCGATCCCCGCTCGCTGGGCGGCATCCTCGATGGACATGTCCAGCTCTTCCCGCCGGGTCCGGATCGCAGCGCCAAGCTCCGCTCCGCCAGCAATCGTCCTTGGAGGCATCTCCACTCCTTACTGAGGCGTCAGAATGGCATCAGTATACCGCGTCGGTTCAGGCGACGGCGAGCATAGAGATCACCTGAGTTCAGTTGCGCCCTACATCGATGACTGTCAACATAGAGACTCATCGATGTACCAGGGGGTCGACCATGACTGCTCTCACTCCGTCGAGTGCCCGCGGGCAGGAGTCCCATGCCATCGGCATGGACGCCGCGACCACTGTGGCCCTGACGCTCAAGGCCCTGGCCGAGCCGCTCCGCCTGCGGATGCTGTCGGCGATCGCTTCCAGCCCCGAGGGTGAGGTGACGGTCGGTGAGCTCGCGACCCTCACCGACGTCTCCCAGCCCACGGTGTCCCACCACCTCAAGGTCCTGCGCGACATCGGTCTCCTCGCCGCCGACCGGCGCGGCACCTCGGTCTGGTACCGGATCAGGCCCGCCTACCGCGGTGCGGTGAACACCCTCCTGGACAGGTTCGCGCCGGCGGCCATCGAGGTGATGGAGACGCCGCACCTGACCGAGCTACGGAACGTGGATCCCGCCCTCGACCGCATGGCCGCGTCCCTCGCCGAGCGGTTCCCCGATACGCCGTCGAACGAGTGCGTACGTGTGGTCCGCGAGTCGTACACGGCGCTGGTACGCCGCGGCGGCGAGTCCGTCTACTTGGTCCCGCTCACGGAGCACTTCGCCCGGCAGCGGATCATCGATGTGGAAAAGGCGCATGCGCAGGAGACCGCGGCGGGCACGGCGCACCTGCCGCAGGTCCTGTTCGTGTGCGTGGCCAACGCCGGCCGCTCGCAGCTGGCCGCGGCCCTGATGCGGCACTACGCGGGCGATCGTGTAGTCGTCCGCTCCGCCGGATCAGCGCCCGCCGCGGAGGTGCACGCCGGCGTGCGCGTGCTGCTGTCGGAGCTGGGCGACGCCACCGCGGCTGACGAGGTCGACGACGTGACCCGCTTCTACCCCAAGCCCCTGACCGACGACGCCGTCCGCGCCGCCGACGTCGTCGTCACCATGGGCTGCGGAGACGTGTGCCCGATCCTGCCCGGCAAGCGGTACGAGGACTGGATGGTCGGCGACCCGGCCCTTGCCTCGCCCGCCGGCGTCGCGGCGATCCGCGACGAGCTGGACCAGCGGGTACGCGCCCTGCTCGCCGACCTGGTGCCCGAGACCACCTGACCACCGCCCGACGCCCCCTCACCATCGGAGAACCTGATGAGCACCACCGAGCCCACCACCGAGTCCAAGCCGTCTGCCCTGTTCGTCTGCGTGCACAACGCAGGCCGCTCCCAGATGGCCGCCGGGTTCCTGCGAACCCTGTCCGGCGGCGCCGTCGAGGTGCGCTCGGCCGGGTCGATGCCCGCCGAGATGATCAACCCGACCGCGGTGGAGGCCATGCTCGAGAAGGGCATCGACATCCGCGCCGAGAAGCCCAAGGTGCTGACCAACGAGGCCGTGGAGGCCTCCGACGTGGTGATCACCATGGGCTGCGGCGATGCCTGCCCGTTCTACCCCGGCAAGCGGTACGAGGACTGGGAGCTGGAGGACCCCGCGGGTCAGGGCATCGAGTCGGTCCGCCCGATCCGCGACGACATCGAGAAGCGCATCCGGAAGCTGCTGGCCGAGCTGGGTGTGGAGCCCACGGCGTGACGTCCCCCGCGGTGGCCACTCTCGATCCGCAAGCCGCCTTAGGGACACCGGCACGCGCCCCGGCGCCGCCCGCCCTGTGGCGTCGCGCGGTCGCCGAGGCCCTGGGAACGGGTCTGCTGGTGGCGATAGTGGTCGGGTCCGGGATCGCGGCGCAGAGCCTGTCGCCGGACGACGTCGGGTCGCAGCTCTTGCAGAACAGCCTCGCCACGACTCTGGGCCTGGCCGTGCTGATCGCTGTGCTCGGCCCGGTCAGTGGTGCGCACTTCAACCCAGTGGTGACGCTCGTCGACTGGTTCACCGGTCGGCGGGACGGTTCCGGGGTGGGCGTGCGTGACGGCGCCGTCTACGTCGCGGCGCAGGTCGGCGGGGCCATCGGCGGAGCACTGCTGGCCAACGCCATGTTCGACATCCCGGCAGGCCTGTCGACCACCGAGCGTGCGACCGGACCGCACCTGCTGGCCGAGGTCGTCGCGACGGCCGGGCTGGTCCTGGTGATCCTCGGTCTGCTGCGATCCGGGCGGGATGCCTGGATCCCGGCGTCCGTCGGCGCGTACATCGGCGCGGCCTACTGGTTCACCTCTTCGACGTCGTTCGCGAACCCTGCCGTGACGATCGGTCGCGTGTTCAGCGACACCTTCGCCGGGATCGCGCCCGCCTCCGTGCTGCCGTTCGTCGGGGCCCAGGTCGTTGGCGGAGCACTTGGCGTTCTGCTCGCCATGGCCCTTTACCCGCCGCGGCGCGAGCAGACCATCTGACCAGGAGGCGCGACCCCGGGTACCTGCCCGGACTCACGCCCCCTGTGTTGCGGTCCGGTCGTCAGTCGCTGGAGCGACCGTGCCCGACGCCGGTCGCGAACCCGACCTTGACCGGCTCGGGCGCGCTGCCCGACGTCGGCTCGGCTGCTCCACCGCATCCCGACGCCGCCTCGGCGGGTGCGCCCAGTCCGAGCGTGACCGCCTGCGGACCCGACGGCGCAGCGCAGCATCGGCCGCTGGTCGCACCGGCCAGAGCCTCGGCGGAGACCACGCCGTCCGCGTCAGCGGCGAACGCCAGGTCCGAGGAGCAGACGCCGGTCTGCGGCAGGTTCAGCTCGACGGCGTCGGCCGAGGCCCGGTCCCCGGCGAGGGCCGCGACCACGGACCGCACCTGCTCGTACCCGGTGGCCAGCAGGAACGTGGGCGCCCGGCCGTAGGACTTCATGCCCACCAGGTAGAACCCGTCGTCCGGGTGGGTCAGCTCGGTCTCGCCGTGCGCGGGCACGGTGCCGCAGGAGTGGTGGTTGGGGTCGATGAGCGAGGCGATCCGGCGCGGCGCCTCGACGACGGGGTCCAGGTCGAGACGGACCTCGCGCAGCATGTCCAGGTCGGGCCGGAAGCCGGTCGCGTTGACGATCGTGTCGACGGCCAGGTCGAGCCCGCCGTCGGTGCCGTCCTTGCGTGCCGTGCCCAGCACACGCACGGTGCCTGAGGCCTCGGGCTCCAGGCGTTCGATCGCGACCCGGGTGAGCAGCTCGACGCGCCCGGCCTCGACAGCGTCGCGCAGGCGCGTGCCGAGCAGGCCGCGGGCGGGCAGCTCGTCGTCGCTACCGCCGCCGTACAGGCGGCGCGCCGAGCCCCCACGGATGGCCCAGACGATGCGCGTGGTCGGCTCGTCCTTGGCCAGCTCGACCAGGCTGAGCAGGGTGTTCGCCGCGGAGTGGCCCATACCCACCACCAGCGTGGCATGGCCGGCGAACCGCTCCCGGTCGGAACCCAGCACGTCCGGCAGCGCGCCGGTCAGGTGCTCGGCGGCGCGCTCCTCACCGATCGCGGGCAGGCCCGAGAGCCCGAGCGGGTTGGGCGCGCCGTACGTGCCCGAGGCGTCGATCACCGCGCTGGCGCGGGTCTCGTGGACCTCTCCCCCTGCGGTGTAGCGCACCAGGTACGGGCGACGCTCGCGGCCGAGCGACCGGGACCGGTCGGCCCCGTCCCTGGCGACGTCGGAGACCCGCGCGCCATAGCGGACGCGGTCACCCAGGACTCCGGCCAGCGGCGCCAGGTAGTTCTCGACCAGGTCGCTGCCGGTGGGCAGCGCGTCCGGGTTCGGCTCGGTCCAGCCGGTCCCTGCGAGCAGACGGCGGGCGGAGGCGTCGATGTCGTACTGCCACGGGGAGAACAGTCGGACGTGGCCCCAGGAGGCGACGGCGGCGGCCGGGCCGTTCCCGGCTTCCAGCACCAGGGGCTCGAGGCCCCGTTCCAGCAGGTGCGCCGCGGCGGCGAGGCCGACCGGCCCGGCGCCGATGACGACGACGGGCAGGTTCTCGCGGGATGTCTCGGTCATGACCGACTCCTCGGATCGAAGATTTTCGATGGATCAACGAGAGCAACGTATCCATAATCTTCAATGCGTGGCAAGATGGAATCCATGATCACGACTCTCGACCTGGCCGACCCGCCGCGCACCGTGCCGGTGTCAGCGTCCGGTGCCTGCTGTGCGCCGCTGGTCCGCGAGGCGGCCGATCCGCAGACCGCCATCGAGATCGCCCATGTGTTCAAGGCGCTGAGCGACCCCACCCGCGTGCGGCTGCTCTCGATCGTCGCCGCGCACGACGGTGGCGAGGCGTGCGTGTGCGACCTCACCGAACCGGTAGGCCTGTCCCAGCCCACGGTGAGCCACCACCTCAAGCTGCTCGTCGAGGCCGGCCTGCTCACCCGTGAGCAGCGCGGGAAGTGGGGCTACTACTCGGTGGTGCCGGGTGCGTTGAACCGGCTCGGGGTACTGCTCACCGACGCGACAAGCTGACTGGCGCCGGGTTCACGCTGGGTCGGGTAGGCGCATCCCGCCCGCGCCAGGCGGTGCAGCGTCGCAGAATCCTCTCCACGACGGACAACGCGACGGCACTCAAAGAGGTGCGCACCGAACTCGGCGTCGAGCCGGGCGATTCTCCCGATCTAGTACGGCAGCTGCGCGTCGCGGTAGACGTCGTAGGCGAGACGCCGGGTCTCCGAGTCCCAGCCGAGCAGCCCCATCACCGAGATCCCGTTGAGGTCCATGTTGTAGCCCAGGCG
Organism: Promicromonospora sp. NPDC023805; assembly: GCF_040639635.1. Taxonomy (NCBI): domain Bacteria; kingdom Bacillati; phylum Actinomycetota; class Actinomycetes; order Micrococcales; family Promicromonosporaceae; genus Promicromonospora; species Promicromonospora sp. NPDC023805. Next base: position 203,535 of record NZ_JBFAAH010000004.1, read on the forward strand.
CTGCTTGTAGTCCTTGAGCACCCAGTGGGTGTAGCCGGCGACGAAGGGCCGCGCCGACGCCTGCCGCCAGTGGGAGTCGAGGTTCGCGGCCTGCCAGTCCTCGGTCCCCGCCTCTTCGGTGCTCCCCCGTCGGCCCAGGTAGGACCAGGAGCCGTTCTCGGTGATGAGGATCGGCTTGTCCGGATGGCGGGAGTGCACACCGTCGATCGCGGGTCCGAGGTCTTCGTTGTCACCGTAGAAGTAGCCGAAGTACTCGTTGAACCCGATGACGTCGGCAAGCTCGAAGGCGGGGTCGTTCGTCGTGCTGGACGCCCAGGTGACCGGCCGGTCCTGCAGGTCGACGGCGGTGATCGCGTCCTTCATGTCCTGGAGCCAGGCCCGGTAGACCGGCGCGCCACCGGGGTCGATCTCCGACTCGTTCTGCAGCCCCCAGAGGATCACCGACGGGTGGTTGTGCTGGTTCCACGCGGTGGTGGCCGCCATGGCACGCGACAACCCGTAGCTCTCGGTCTGCAGCCGCTGCTGGTCGGTGTTGAGCCACATGTTGTCCGTGTCGTCCATCATGTAGACGCCGTGCCGGTCCGCCCACTCGTACGCGTACGGGTGACGGTTGTAGGAGGCCCCAAGGACGGGACGGCGACCGTTGGGCGGATCTTTCTGGCGGTGTCGCTGACCGGGCGGTGCACCTCACCCCGCGGCGACGCTGCCGGGGTGAGGTCTTCTTGGGTCGTGAAGCCCAGCTCCGTCACGGGGCAGTTGAACAGGGCCTCCAGAGCGGCGCGCTGGCGATGGTGGGGCCATCGAGTTTTTCCGGTCAGCCAGTTGCGGACCGTCCGGTCGCTGACGGTTCCTTCGTATCCGGCCGCGCGCAGGTCGGCGTTCACGGCTTCAGCCAGTTCTGCCTGGGTGAAGCCCGATTCCGCCATGCGCGTCTTGAGGATCTGGTTGCCTCCCACGCATTCACGGTAGCCACACGACGGCATCGAGAAGAAGCGATCACCCCGGAAATTTCCGGTTGCCGCCGATGAATGCCCCGGCACTTTTTCCTCACGCGTTCACGGTTACGGGTATTTCACTGGATCCCAGCCCTCCTCGGCTGCCGAGTCACCGCTCCACCACCCCCTACACACAAGGGCAAGCCAATGACCACGACCCGCTTGGCCGACCAGCTCACGTTCGCCATGGACGTCGCCGCCGAGGCGATCCGCGCCGTGGGACCGGAACACATCGAGATCGTCACGTTGACCCGAGGCCGCATCTGCGTGCAGCCCGTGAACCTGAACGAGGGCGAGCAGATCGCACGCACCTTGGGGTGTGACCTTCCGTTGGATCACCGGATGTTCGTGCCCGGGCACACCCTCTGGACGGGTGTGGTCGACGGCCTGGAGGTCCAGGTCCGGTCGGTCCTTCGCCAGGTGGCGGTCCGATGAGTGCCACGACCACCACGTGCACCCGCACGCTCGTCGCGCTCGACATCGACGGGACCCTGGTGGACGACGGCAACAAGATCCCCTCCGGCACCGTCCCGGCGCTCGACCTGGCACGGGCTGCCGGGCATCAGATCGTGCTTGCCACCGGTCGCTCATTGATCGGGCTGGTACCGATCGCGATCCGACTGGGGCTAACCGACGGTTGGGGCGTGTGCTCCAACGGCGCCTTGACCGTGCGCCTAGACCTGTCCGCACCGTCGGGATACGAAGTCGTTGCCGCTCGCACATTCGACCCGGAACCGGTGATCCGCCGTGCCATGGAGATGGTTCCGGAAGTACGGGTCGCGGTGGAAGAGGTCGGCTGGGGCTGGCGGACCAACCAACCGTTCGAGCCGGGAGAACTCAACGGGCAACAGAAGGTCATAACCCTGAGCGATCTGGTCTCTCATCCCGCTACCCGGGTCGCGCTCGTCGGACCGGGTATCCGCGGGTCTGCCGATGCGCTGCACGCCACCGGCGTCACCGTGACGCCGATGGGATCGGACTGGTTGGACATCGCGGCGCGGGACGTGAACAAGGCGGTCGCGCTCGACGATGTGCGCAGACGCCTGAACATCCCGGTCGAGCGCACCGTGGCGGTGGGAGATGGCGTCAACGATCTGACGATGCTCGCGTGGGCCAGACGTTCGGTGGCGATGGGGCACGCTCCCGCGATCGTGCGCAGTGCTGCTGACGAGACCACCGGCACCATCGACCAGGCCGGGGCCTTGTCGGTACTGCGTTCCCTGGTCCCGGATGTCGACGGTTCGCTCTCCCCGTTGGCTGCGCAGATCGCCACCGCCGAGGCCAGCGCACCGGGCCCAGTGGTCCTGCGGGTGTGGCACGGCACCGGACCGGACCTGTCCCGATGCGAGGCATGGACCCTCCAGAACGGCCATTGGATCAAGCACGCGCCGATCCCGTCCGGCGTCGGCACCACCATGCGCGCCATCGAAGCCGCCGCGCTGGAGGCTGGTCTGCCCTACCCGCGCGGAGACGAAGGCCGCCGACGTGCGCAGTGGCGCAGCGTTACTGGTGATGGACCGCATGGGTTCGAGCTGCCCCTCAGCGATTTGCGGTGGTCATCGTCCCCAAGCGCGGACTACGTCACAGGGACCTCCGACGACGGAGCAGCCGCCGTGCTGCGCTCCCTTCTCGGATAGCCTCGGACCATGCGCCTCCCACGTTTCCAGACCTGGATCACTGCCCGCGTTGACGCCAACCTCCCGACCGGTGTGAAGCGCATCGAGTGGGCCGACAGCGGCATCAACAAGGACAGTGGCATGGGCGAGCAGTGCACCGGTCTCGTGTTCGAAGGACCCGACGGCGGGACCGTGTACTGGCAGACCGTCATCGGCGGCGGCCCCAAGGGCGACAGCTTCGACCGGCCGGAAGAGATCGTCGAGGGCGAGCCGCCTGCCCCGGTCGCGCCCGTCGAGCTTTCGGTGGCCGACGGCAAGCTGCACGTGGCCGACCTGGAAGCGTGGCTCACCGCCCTGGTCATCAACGCCCAGTCCCGTGAACTGGCGTCGGTCGAGCGGTTCTCGACGCGTCCTCCCAAGCCGCTCCTGGGCTTTACCCACCCGTTCGGGTACACGCTCAAGTGGCACGACGGAAGCGCCACCACGAGCTTCCTCAGGTACACCCTCGCACCCGGCGAGCGGCGGTCAGAAAGCACGGAGTGGCGGATCAAGGAGGCGGTGTAAGTGGCAACGAAGAAGTGCGGTAGCTGCGGCCAGGTTGTCGGAGTAGTCGGAGGGAAGCTCGCGACCCACCAGAAGGGCAAGCCGGGATCCGGTACCTGCCCAGGCTCTGGCTCCAGCGCCTGACAAACGAAACGAGGCCCCCGCTCCGCTTGGAGCGGGGGCCTCGTGGCATCTCGAGGGTGTGGCCGAAACCCGGTGATGCTCAGACGTTGAAGCGGAACTCCACCACGTCGCCGTCCTGCATGACGTAGTCCTTGCCCTCGATGCGGGCCTTGCCCGCAGCCTTCACCGCAGCGGACGAGCCGGCCTCGACCAGGTCCTCGAACGAGGTGACCTCGGCCTTGATGAAGCCACGCTCGAAGTCGGTGTGGATCACGCCCGCGGCCTGGGGGGCGGTCCAACCCTTGTGGATGGTCCAGGCGCGCGCTTCCTTCGGGCCAGCCGTGAGGTAGGTCTGCAGGCCGAGCGTCTCGAAGCCGACCTTCGCGAGCTGGTCCAGGCCGGACTCCGGCTGGCCGGACTCGGCGAGCATCTCGGCGGCCTCCTCGGGCTCGAGCTCCACGAGCTCGGACTCGAACTTCGCGTCCAGGAAGATCGCGTGGGCCGGCGCGACGACCTTGCGCAGGGCCTCCTGGGACGCGGTGTCCGCCAGGCCGGCGTCGTCGGTGTTGAAGACGTAGATGAACGGCTTGGCGGTCATCAGCTGAAGGCTCGCGATCTCGGCCAGGTCGAGACCGGCACCGGCGGCACCCTGGTACAGGGTCACGCCCTGGTTCAGGATCTCCTCCGCCTTCTTCGCGGCGGCGTACAGGACGGGGTCGCCGCGCTTGATCTTGACCTCCTTCTCCATCCTCGGCAGGGCCTTCTCGAGGGTCTGGAGGTCGGCGAGGATCAGCTCGGTGGAGATGGTCTCGATGTCGCCGGGGGCGTCCGCCGAGCCGTCCACGCGCACCACGTCCGGGTCGTCGAAGGCACGCGTGACCTGGCAGATCGCGTCGGCCTCGCGGATGTTGGCGAGGAACTTGTTGCCCAGGCCCTCACCCTCGGACGCGCCCTTGACGATGCCCGCGATGTCCACGAACGACACCGTGGCCGGCAGGATCTTCTGGCTCCCGAAGATCTCAGCGAGCTTGTTGAGCCGCTCGTCGGGCAGCGAGACCACGCCGACGTTGGGCTCGATCGTCGCGAACGGGTAGTTCGCGGCGAGCACCTGGTTGCGGGTCAGAGCGTTGAAGAGGGTGGACTTGCCGACGTTGGGCAGGCCGACGATGCCGATAGTAAGAGCCACGTCGCGAAATTCTACGTGCCGAGCGCCAATCGCCGACAGCCGCGTCGTTGCGGGCTGCGGTTGGCCCGTCTACCGGGCGTCTCGTCTGCGCTCCAGCTCGTCGAGATCGCGTGCCGCGAACCGGTGATGCTCCCAGGCTTCGTTGGCGATGACCCCGAGGCAGCGCCACACGGGAAGGCTGCGCGTCTCCGGTTCCCACGGCGGCAGCCGGCGAGCCTGTGCCTCGAAGTCCTCCTGCGTGAGGGAGTCGTACTGCGCGCGCACCTGGGCCATCCGATCGGCGTAGACGGTCTGGACCTCCTGGAACGACGGCGTGGCAGCGACGTCGACGCCGAGCGCGCCCACCTCGTCGTCGTACTCGGAGAACGGGAGGCCTATCGGGCTGAACGCGCCGTCGAGGCCCTGGATCCCGTGTCGCACCCAGCCGTCGACGGCGAACACCAGGTGTCGCAGTGTCTGGGCGAGCGACCACTCGCCGTCGATCTGCTGGTCCACCGTCCCGGCGGGCATCGCCGCCACCCGGTCGAGCGTGGCCGACCAAGTCCGCAGCGCTGCCTCGAACGACGCGCGCTGCTCCGCGAGAACCTGGGACCGAGCCAGCTCTCGCCCGGGATGCCGACGGTTCAGCTCGGCCTCGATCAGCGGCAGCACCTCGACGCCGTTGACCTTGAGGTCGCCGATCTGCCCGTCGATGTCCGCGCCGGTCAGGTCGACTCCGCGCATCACGACGCGGGGCAGGTACGACTGGTCGAACGCCGCACCTTCCAGGTCGGTGAAACGGAACCGGGCGTCGGTCAGGTTCGCCGCGACGAACTCGGCGTGCCGCAGGTCGTCGTCTGCTGTGAATCGCGTCATCGCCCCAGGCTAGGCCGGGTCACTGACACGACCGCTGACCTGGGGCGACGCCGCTTCGACGTCAGGGGAAGGACTGCACCTGCTGGAGCAGCTCGGGCAGGCGCCTGTCGTACACACGAGCGCCGAACCGCACGGCCAGCACCAGGATCAGCGCGCCGTACAGGAGGCCGACGACGACCGTGGCGACGCCCCACAGCACACCACCCAGCAGCAGGGCCGCGATGCCCACCGCGAAGACCGGCAGGGACAGCCCTACAGTGACGGCGAACCCGATGCCCTGCGACACGATCGTCGCCATCGCCGCACCCTGCGGCGACTTCAGGGGGCTCTCGCCCGGCTTCGCGACCGGGTAGACGAGCCGTGCCGACACCGCGCAGGACACGGCGGTACTGACCAGCAGGGCACCGAACGCCAGCCCCAGCAAGGGCAGGGTCAGGTGCCAGGAGTCGGCGACCCAGACCGAGGCCACCACCGTGGCCGCGGCGACCAGAGGTCCCGCCGTCAGCATCGGGATCGCCCGGCCCCACCGGTCGGCGCGGCCGTCGACACCCGACGAGACGTGCAGGGCGAAGGCCGTGTTGTCGTAGCCGATGTCGTTGGAGATGCTGAAGCCGAGCATCCAGCCCACGAACGGCCCGGTCGCCAGGAGCATGAAGAAGCTGCCGGTGCTCTGGGACGTGAAGTACATGATCACCGGCAGCAGCGGGATGATGGCGATGGACCCCGAGTAGCGCGGGTCCCGCAGCCAGTAGGTGGCGGTCCGGGCGGTGACCGCCCAGGTGGGCGAGAACGGCACGCGGCCGAATATCCCGAGGCCCTTGGCCTTGCCGCCGCTGCCGTCGCCGACGGGCGGGCGCACCAGGGCGCGGCCCAGGGCCCGGTCCCAGACCAGCCACGCCAGCCCGACGGTGCCGAGCGCGACCGCGAGGCGACCCGCCAGGCCCGCCCAGTCGCCGTCGTACGCAGTGCTGCCGAGCGACCACGCCGCGCCGAACGGCGTCCAGCCGACGACGGCGGCCGCCTGCTGGAACAACGGGAGGAGCTGCATCCCGGTACTGCTGTCGGAGCCCGGCTCGACCGAGACCTCGACGCCGTTGGCGAGCCAGCCGATGAGCGGGCCGATCGTCATGACGAGCACCAGCGCCACGATCGTCACGACCTCGCGGTAGCGCCGCGACTCCAGGACGGGCGCGAGCAGCGTGGTGATCGCCCGGGAACCGAGGACGCACGTGGCGACGCCGAGCACTGCGCCGACGAGCGAGACGAGCAGCACGCCCGGCTGCAGGAGCCACGCGAAGGAGACCCCCAGCGCGAGCAGCACCGTCGCGATACCGGGTACCGAGACCAGGCCCGCCACCGCCAGCCCCGCGAGAAGCGTGCGCCGGGGGATCGCGAACGTCGTGAAGCGGTGCGGGTCCAGCGTGGCGTCCACGCCGAAGGCGAAGATCGGGATGATCCACCAGCCCAGCACGGCCAGCGCCCCGCCGAGGGTGATCGCAAGTCCGGCCCAGGCAGGGTCGCCGAAGAACGCGAGACCCACCACCGCGGCGATCAGGAGGCCGACGACGCCGAGCGCGTAGAGCGCCGCGACGATCATGCCGATGGTCTGCCAGACGCTCTTGCGGAACGTGTTGCCCATCAGCGTCAGCTTGAGGGTCAGGAACCGCGCAACCATGAGAGCCCCTCCGAGTGCTGACGGCCGCCGACGAGGTCCACGAACCGGTCTTCCAGGCTCTGCTCGCCGCGTACCTCGTCCACCGTGCCCGCCGCGAGGACGTGCCCCGCCGCCATGACCGCCACGTGGTCACACATGCGCTGCACCAGGTCCATGACGTGGCTCGAGACGATGACTGTGCCGCCGCCGGCCACATAGCTCTTGAGGATGTCGCGGATGTTCGCGGCGCTCACCGGGTCGACTGCCTCGAACGGCTCGTCCAGGACCAGGGTGCGCGGCGCATGGATCATGGCGCTGCCCAGCGCGATCTTCTTGGTCATGCCGGCGGAGTAGTCGACAACGAACGTGTCCGCGTCAGCGACCAGGTCGAACGCCTTCAAGAGGTCGTTCGTCCGGTCCACCACGGTGTCCTTGTCCATACCGCGCAGCATCCCGGCGTACGTAAGCAGCTGGCGGCCGGTCAGCCGGTCGAACAGGCGCACGCCGTCGGGCAGCACGCCCAGGGTCGCCTTGGCCTCGTCGGGCCGCGCCCACAGGTCCACGCCGTGCACCCAGGCACTGCCGAAATCAGGCCGCAGCAGGCCGGTGGCCATCGAGAGCATGGTCGTCTTGCCCGCACCGTTCGGGCCGACCAGACCGTAGAACGAGCCCGCTGGCACGTCCAGGTCGACGCCGGAGACCGCGATCTTCTGCCCGAACCGCTTCCAGAGTCCGCGCACGCTGAGCGCCGCCGACGGGTCGTGCGGGGGCGGCGCCTGGGCACCTGGGGTCCCGGGGCTGCCTGGAGGGCTCGGGTCGACTGGGGTCGTCATGGCACCCAACGTAGTCGCGCCGTCCGACACGACGGATCCGACGCGAGGATGAGTGCCGGGTGAAGGAGATCCGCCGTCGGGCGGAGAAACGGCCCGTCCGGCCATACGGGACGCATGCCGCGGCGCATACCGGATGATTTCGACCATGCGGGGTGTCACCGTGCCGGAGTGTCAGTGACACGTGGCAGCCTGTCGCCCATGGACATCGTCGCAACGATTCTGCTGGCCCTCGGCGCTCTCGTCGTCGGCGTGCTGCTGGGGTGGCTCGGCCACGCGCAGCGCGTTGCGCCCGCGCAGCGCGACGCGGACATGGAGGTCGCACGCCTGCGCGCCCAGGCCGAATCGGCAGAGCAGCGGATCGCCGCCGCACAGCACCGCGCGGACGAGCAGATCGACGCGGCACGGGAGCGCGCCACCGAGCAGATCGCCGCCGCGCGTTCCGAACAGGAGCACGCACGCCGCCAGTTCCAGGCGCTCGCGGGCGACGCGCTGGACGCGAACAGCAAGCGTTTCCTCGAGCTCGCGGAGGAGCGGCTCAAGCGGTCCGCGTCGGACGGTGAGCAGTCGCTCGCCAAGCGCGAGGAGGCCGTGAAGCTGCTGGTGGACCCGCTGACCAAGGCCGTGGAGCTGGTGCGCAGCGAGGTGCTCCAGGCGGAGAAGGCCCGTATCGAGGGCCAGGGCGCGCTCGTCGAGCAGATGCGCAACGTCGCCGAGGTCTCGACCGACCTGCGCAACGGCACGGCGGACCTGGTCACGGCGCTGCGTTCGTCGCAGACGCGCGGCGCGTGGGGCGAGCTGCAGCTGCGCAAGGTCGTCGAGTCCGCCGGCATGATCAACCGGGTCGACTTCACCGAGCAGGCGCAGGTCACCACGGAGGACGGCGAGGTGCAGCGCCCCGACATGGTCATCAACCTCGCCGGCGGCAAGCGCGTGGTCGTGGACTCCAAGGTCGCCTTCCTGGGCTTCCTGGAGGCCCAGCAGTCCGACGACGCCGTGTACCGCGAGCAGCGCCTCGACGCGCACGTGCGCCACATGCGCAAGCACGTGGACGACCTGGCCGGCAAGAAGTACTGGAACCAGTTCGAGCCCGCACCCGAGTTCGTCGTGATGTTCGTGCCCGCCGAGGCGTTCCTGTCGGCGGCCCTGGAACGCGCGCCGGAGCTGCTGGAGTACGCGGTGCAGAAGAACGTCATCATCGCGACGCCCACCACGATGCTCGCCCTGCTGCGCACCGTCGCGTACGCGTGGCGCCAGGAGTCGCTGGCGGAGAACGCTCAGAAGGTGCTCACCGTCGGCAAGGAGCTGTACGCGCGGCTGGTCACCATGACGCAGCACGTCACGAAGATGGGACGCTCCCTGGAGTCGGCCACCAAGGACTACAACAGGCTCATCGGGTCGCTGGAGCGCAACGTGCTCACGTCGGCCCGCCGCATGGTGGAGCTCGACGTGGTGGACGAGAAGGACCGCATCGCGGAGCCGAGGGGCATCGAGGAGGTCCCGCGTCCCATCACCAAGGCCGAGCTGCTGGCGGCGGACGACGGTGACGTCGTCGCGATCGACCGCGCACAGGACACCGACAGCATCCTGGTGCAGGCGCTGGAGGTCACCGAGCTCGCGACCACCGACAAGCGCGCGCTCGAGGCGGTAGAGCAGAAGTCGTCCGACGACGAGAACGCCGCCGCCGTCGGACAGGCCGGCTGACAGCACCGGACGGTCGAGAACCGGACCGTCGACAACGGGGTTGTGTTGCCGCAGGCCTCCTGCGGCAACACAACCCCGTTCTCACCTCACGGCAGATCACACGCCAGCGGCGCGACAGCAGAACCTCAGGCCTGCGGGAGCTCCGTGCGAGCCTCGCGACGCGGACGCTTGGGCTCCTCGCCCGCAGCCTTGAGCCCCGCACGCAGCTCGCGCGGCAGCGAGAACATCAGGTCCTCGGTGGCCGTCCGGACCTCGTCGACCGTGCCGAAGCCGTGGTCGGCGAGATGCGCGATGACGTCCTCCACGAGGATCTCCGGCACCGAGGCACCCGAGGTCACGCCCACCGTGGTGACACCCTCGAACCACTCGTCCTTGATCTCGGTCTTGCGGTCCACGCGGTACGAGGCCTTGGCCCCGGCCTTGAGCGCCACCTCGACGAGCCGCACCGAGTTGGACGAGTTGGCCGAGCCGACGACGATGACGAGGTCGCACTCCGGCGCCAGCTTCTTCACCGCCACCTGGCGGTTCTGCGTGGCGTAGCAGATGTCGTCGCTGGGCGGGTCCTGCAGGGAAGGGAACTTCTCGCGCAGCCGGCGCACGGTCTCCATGGTCTCGTCGACCGACAGCGTCGTCTGCGAGATCCAGACGACCTTCGCGGGGTCACGGACCACCACCTGGTCCACCTCGTCCGGCGAGTTCACGATCTGCACGTGGTCCGGCGCCTCGCCGGCAGTGCCCTCGACCTCCTCGTGACCGGTGTGCCCGATCAGCAGGATGTCGTAGTCGTCGTTCGCGAACCGGACGGCTTCCTTGTGCACCTTGGTGACCAGGGGACAGGTCGCGTCGATCGTGTCGAGGCTCCGCGCCACGGCCGAGGCGCGCACCGCGGGCGACACCCCGTGTGCGGAGAAGACGAGCCTGCTGCCCTCCGGCACCTCGTCCGTCTCGTTGACGAAGATGGCGCCACGTTCCCGCAGCGTCTCCACGACATGCTTGTTGTGCACGATCTCCTTGCGCACGTAGACCGGTGCGCCATAGGTCTCCAGTGCCTTCTCGACGGCGACGACAGCACGGTCGACGCCCGCGCAGTAGCCGCGGGGCGCAGCCAACAGGACGCGCTTGGTCTGGGTCTCAACAGGACGCTCAGGGCTCGTGACACTCACAGGTGCAGTCTAGGGGCGGCGTGCGGAGGGCTTGTGTCGGTGGTGGGTGGCAGGGTTGGACACGTGACGGAACCCACCCAGCGACCACTCCCCGCAGAGATCCCTCTGAAGGCACTCGACACCACGCCCTCAACCCCCTGGCCGGTGCGGGTGCTCTCGGAGAAGATCAAGGGCTACATCGACAAGATGCCCCCGGTCTGGGTCGAGGGGCAGGTGGTGCAGTTCAACCAGCGCCCCGGTTCCGGGATGCAGTGGCTCACACTCCGCGACACCGAAGCCGATGCGTCGCTCCCTGTGACGATCTTCTCGCGTGTCCTCCTCACGCTGGCGCAGCCGCCGGCGGAGGGTGATCACGTTGTCGTGCACGCCAAGCCCGTGTTCTGGACCAAGCGCGGCACGCTGCAGATGCAGGCCAACGAGATCAAGGCCGTCGGCGTCGGCGAGCTGCTCGCCCGGATCGAGGCCCTCAAGAAGGTCCTCGCGGCGGAGGGCCTGTTCGACCTGTCGCGCAAGCGAAAGCTCCCCTTCCTGCCCGCGGTCGTCGGGCTCGTGTGCGGACGCGAGTCCAAGGCCGAGCACGACGTGGTGGTGAACGCCAGGGCCCGCTGGCCCCAGGTGCGGTTCGAGATCCGCGAGGTGGCGGTACAGGGCGTCAACGCCGTGCGCGAGGTGTCGAACGCGATCGCGGAGCTCGATCAGGACCCCCGGGTCGACGTCATAGTCGTCGCACGGGGCGGCGGCTCCGTCGAGGACCTGCTGCCGTTCAGCAACGAGTCGCTGGTCCGCGCCGTCGCGCAGGCCCGCACTCCCCTGGTCAGCGCGATCGGCCACGAGACGGACGCACCGCTGCTCGACCTGGTCGCCGACTACCGCGCCTCGACACCCACGGACGCGGCCAAGCGGATAGTGCCCGACGTGTCGGAGGAGCGCCTTCGCCTCACCCAGGCCCGCAGCCGGATGCGCGGCGCCGTCACGGCGATGATCGACCGCGAGCAGCACGGGCTCGACGGCGTCCGCTCCCGCCCGGTCCTCGCCGTGCCGCACACGATGCTGGAGGCCCGGGAGCGCGACATCGTCCAGTCGCTCCGGCACAGCCGGCACGCGCTCAACACGCTCCTGCTGCGCGCGAGCGGCGAGATCGGACGGCTCGGCGCCCAGGTGCGGGCGTTGTCGCCGGCATCGACGCTGGAGCGCGGCTACGCCGTCGTCCAGCGTGCCGACGGCCACGTGGTGCGGCGGCCCGACGACGTCACGGTCGGCGCCAGCGTGCGCCTCCGCCTCGCGGAGGGTGCGCTGGACGCCGAGGTGACCGCCACGGCCTCATAGCGTCGACGGCGCGGGCACCGTCGAATAGCGCGAAAAAACCTGGGGCACATGGCCAGTAGAGGACAGAACCTGTCCTCTTCGCCTGGCACTGTAGGTCTCATGAACCAGGACAGCGCGCTCACCCCGTTCCGCATCAACGTCCCGCAGGCCGACATCGACGACCTCCGGGACCGGCTCGCCCGGACCCGCCGGCCGCTGCCCGTGCCGGGCCGCGACGACCGCACCGACTTCAGCCGCGGCATCCCGCAGGCCTACCTCAACGAGCTCGCCGAGTACTGGCGCGACGGGTTCGACTGGCGCGCGCAGGAGGCGAAGCTCAACGAGTACGAGCAGTTCACCACCGTCGTCGACGGCCAGACGTTCCACGTCGTCCATGTGCCTTCGGCCGACCCCGACGCGACGCCGCTCATCCTGAGCCACGGCTGGCCCGGCTCGTTCGTCGAGTACCAGCGCCTGATCCCGCTGCTGACCGACGAGTTCCACGTGGTCATCCCGTCGCTGCCCGGCTTCGGGTTCTCGACGCCGCTGTCGGACACGGGCTGGGAGGTGGCACGGACGACGGAGGCGTACGCCGAGATCATGACGCGGCTCGGCTACGAGCGGTTCGCCGCGCACGGCACCGACATCGGCGCGGGCACCACCGGCCGGCTCGCTGCCATCTACCCGGAGCGTGTCATCGGCACCCACGTCGGCAGCGACGGCAGGATGCTCGGCATGGTCGGCGACAAGTTCCCGTACCCCGACGGTCTGACCGAGGACGAGATCGCCCAGATCGAGGCGATCCGCGCGGCGGACGTCGCGGAGCGCGGCTACTTCGAGATGCAGAACCACCGTCCCGACACCATCGCGGCGGCCCTGGCCGACTCGCCGGTGGGACAGCTCGCGTGGATCGCGGAGAAGTTTCAGACCTGGACCAACCCCCAGCACGCGACCCCCGACAAGGCCGTGGACCGCGACCAGCTCCTCACCAACGTCAGCCTCTACTGGTTCACGCGGGCCGGAGCGTCGAGCGCGCAGTTCTACTTCGAGTCGGAGCACTCCAGCCTCGGCTGGGCAGGGGCCTCCGATGTGCCCTCCGCCTGGGTGGTGTTCGACACCCACCCCCTCATGCGCCGCGCCCTCGACCCGTGGAACGCGACAACCCACTGGACCGAGTTCACCGAGGGCGGCCACTTCCCGGCGATGGAGGAGCCCGAGCTGCTCGCGAACGACATCCGGGACTTCTTCAACTCACTCCGCTGATCGGCTAGGCCTGTTCATTCGGCTTGTCTTGCCGATCCGCTCGGCCTGCTTCTCCGTCCAGCTGTCCCATCCGCCGCTCTGCCAGTCGAACGAATGGACCAGAGCCAGCAGTGCGGCCCCCACGCCCTCGTCAAGCGCGGGGTCACGCAAGTAGATCTCGTTCCACGTCATCTTGAACTCCACGAGCGTTCGGCCGCGTGTACGCCAGATGATGCGGCCGGGCGCGCGTGGCACGTCAGACATGCTGAACATGGCAGCGACCCAGACAACGGGCCGCAGCGGATAGAACAGCCACCACGTGCACCACCAGATGATCCGGCCCTTGTACCCCACCACGTCGGGCTCGCCGGGCCGGCTCAACGTCCACCGGGTGCGAAGTCCCTTGCTGAACGCCTTGGCGCGCTCGATAGTGCACAGGAGCTCGCCCTGCGGGCCGAGCACCTGATAGACGGCGACGCCGTTCTCGCAGGAGACGGTGACCACGGTGGCGACCAGCGCCCCACGGTGCTCGTCCGCCCACAGGACGAAGGACCGTGCGCCCTCGCGGCGCGCCGCAAGGTAGGCAGGTATGCCGCCCGGCGGCAGCTCCCGCTCCAGGTGGGCGATCGTGCGGGTCAGTTCCGGCGCGGGGCGGAGGGTGACGTGATTCAAGACCTCCCCGGTGCCGTCGAGCGGAGCCTCCCCCTTATAGACGGGCTTCGAACCCAGCCTCAGTATGCGCGGCTTGCGGTGTCCCATGTGGTGCCCCCTTGTGTCCTGCCTCCTCGCCGACACGAGGACTGACGGATCGTACCCACTCCCCGTCGCCGGCTCACCCGTCTTCGGCAAACGGCGATGATCAGACCCGACGCACCACGAACACCCACTCCAGCCCTGGCCGGTCGGGTGCGTCCAGCACCTCGTCGACCTCGAACCCGGCGGCAGCCAGCGTCGCCTCGGTCTCCTCCCGCTCGCGGAACCGCAGCGTCGAGACCGAGGTGACCACGTCGCCGTCGGGCAGCACGCCGGGCGGGAACCGGTAGGACTGCTGGAAGGTGACGAGCGGGAGCTCCACCTTCAGCAGGTCGTTCCACATCTCCACCTCGCCCACCCCGGGGATGTCGCGGCGGACGGACCTGAGCTCGCGGGTCCATCCGAGCCAGGCCTGCCGCACAGGCACGCGGATCTCGAACACGAGCACGCCGCCGGGACGGAGCGCCGAGTGGACCGCCGCGAGCGCCCCGGCCCACTCGGCGTCGGTGGTGAACACCTGCGCGACGTTGCCGGTCATCGTCGCGAGGTCGGCGGCGAGGTCCAGGGCGGCGACGGCTTCGGCTGCGCCCTCGACCCAGGTGACGGCGTCGGCGCCGGGCTTGCCGCGGGCGACCTCGAGCGAGGCGGCGGCGGGGTCGACGCCGGTCACGCGTAGGCCGCGCTCGGCCAGCAGGAGGGCGAGCACCCCGGTGCCGCAGCCGACGTCGAGCACTGTGCGGGCGCCGAACCGTTCGGTGAGGTCGGCGTACAGGTCGAGGTCGCTGCGGTCGTCGTCGAAGGAGTCGTAGAGCCGCGCGAGCCGAGGGTCCACGAAGATCGGGTCGGGTGTGGTCATGGCAACATGTTTACCCGTCACGGGAGCGAGCCCAAGGACATTCGGCCGCGTACGGTCGATACGGCACCAGAAGGAGCGCACGATGACAGGTTCCGTTGACACCACGCTCGATGACGCGGCAGCGGTGTTCGCGACCGCCCGCAGACGGCTGTTCGGCATCGCGTACCGGATGCTCGGCTCGGCGGCCGAGGCCGAGGACGTCGTGCAGGAGACGTGGGTGCGGTGGCAGACGACCGACCGTTCGGTGGTGGTGAACCCGCAGGCGTTCCTCACCACCGCTGCGACGCGGCTGGCGATCAACGTGCTGCAGAGCGCACGGTCGCGCCGCGAGACCTACGTGGGGCCGTGGCTGCCCGCGCCCGTCGACACGAGCGAGGACCCGACGCTCGGCGCGGAGCGTGCGGAGGCGCTGGACGTCGCCCTGTTGGTGCTGCTCGAACGGCTGACCCCCACGGAACGGGCCGCCTACGTGCTGCGTGAGGCGTTCGACTACGCGTATCCGGAGATCGCGCGGATCGTGGGGGTGTCGCCCGCCGCCACGCGCCAGCTCGTGAGCCGGGCGCGCAAGCACATCGCGTCGGAGCCGCGCAACACGGTGACCAGCACGGAGCGCCGCGCGCTGCTGGAGGCGTTCCTCGCCGCTGCGCGGGTGGGCGACGTCGAGCGGCTGGAGCGGCTGCTCGCCGAGAACGTCGTCACGCGGGCCGACAGCAACGGGACCGCGAAGCATGTCGCACGCGTCGCGGTGCGGGGCAGGCACAAGGTGGCGCGGGTCCTGTCCTCGTTCGCGGAGATCTTCTGGGCCGGTATCACCACCCGGCCGATAGAGGTCAACGGCGAGGAGGGCATGGCGATGGAGCGGGACGGCGAGCTCGTGGGCATCCTTGCGGTCACCGCGTCGGCCGAGGGCCTGCACGAGCTCATGTGGCAGCTGAACCCGGAGAAGATCGACCCCTTCCGGCGGGCCCGGGCAGGCCGGGCCACGCCGGAGGGTTCGGGCTGACCGTTATGCCTGGGCCTTCCGCCACTGCTCGTAGCTGACCTCACCCAGCAGGGCCTCGCCGTGCGGCACGAGCTCACCGTCCTCGAGCGGCGCGCCGAAGTACGTGGCGCTCGGGTCGGTGCGGACCTCGCGCGGGTCCTCCTTCGACGCCAGGTACGTGCGTACGATCTCGTCGAAGCCGAAGACCTCCGGTCCGGCGATGTCGATGGTTCCGTTCAGCGGGGTGCCGACGGCGGTCCTGGCGACGAAGCGGGCGACGTCGGCGGAGGCGATCGGCTGGAAACGGACCGGCGCGATGTGCACGACGCCGTCCGCCTCCGCGGTGTTGGCGATCGAGCCGAGGAACTCGAGGAACTGCGTGGACCGCACGATGGACCAGCCCGAGCCGGACGCCTTGACGAGGTCCTCCTGCACGATCTTGGCGCGCATGTAGCCGGAGTCGACGCCCTCGGCACCGACTATCGAGAGGATCACGTGGTGCGGCACTCCTGCCTTCGCCTCGGCCTCGAGCAGGTTGGTGGTCGAGGTCCGGAAGAAGCTGGTGACGTCCTCCTCCGCGAACGAGGGCGAGTTGCTGAGGTCGACCACCACCTGTGCGCCTTCGAGGACCTCCGGCAGGCCCTCGCCGGTCAGGCTGTTCACGCCGGTCTGCGGTGCGGCGGCAACGGCCTCGTGGCCGTGCTCCCGCAGGTTGTTCACTACCTGGCTGCCTACGAGGCCCGTGCCGCCGATGACCACGATCTTCATGGTGTGTTCCCCATTCATGTCTGCGACGCATGTCCGCGACGTTCTCGACGAGCCGGACGGCCCGTCACCAGTTCGACCGGGAACGCTCCGGATCTGTGACGGGCAGCACCGGGCGCGGTGCGGCGCGGGCCCCGGATGGCCCGGCCCGGGACCGTTACGGTTCGCTGGTGACGACCATCCGACACGTACTCTTCGACGCCGACGGCGTGCTCCAGGAGATCCGAGACGGTTTCTACGCCTCGGCCGCGCCGATGCTCGGTGAGCGTGCCCCCGAGATCCTGACCCTCGCCTCGACCTACGAGCGCCCGCTGCTGGGGGGCGACGACGACTTCCTGCCGGTTCTCGCGGAGGTCCTGCGGCAGTACGACGTCGATGTGCCGGCCGCCGACCTGTTCGCGGCCGTCTGGCTGAACATCGCCACGTCACAGGCCTCGCTGGACCTGGTCAGTGGGCTGCGCGACGCCGGATACGGCGTGCACCTCGGCACCAACCAGGTCCGGCGCCGGGCCGAGTACATGCGGGCCGCGCTGCCCTACGACGAGCTGTTCGACGTCAAGCTCTACTCCTGCGACCTCGGGGTGGCCAAGCCGGACGCCGCGTTCTTCCAGAAGGCCGCGACACGGATCGGGGCCGAGCCGGCGGAGATCCTCTTCATCGACGACCACTCCCCCAACGTCACCGGCGCCCGGTCGACCGGGATGGCCGCCGTCGACTGGCGCATCAGCCACGGGCACGACGTCCTGCTCGAACGGCTCGCCGAGCACGGCGTCGCGCCCGCCTGAACCTGCCTGAACCCGCCTACCGCTCGCGCTCCACCCGCCGCTCGTCCCACACGGGCTCCGACGTCTCGCGCACCACGCCGTCGGACCCGAAGACCAGGTACCGGTCGAACGAGCGCGCGAACCAGCGGTCGTGCGTCACGGCCAGCACCGTCCCGTCGAACGACTCCAGGCCCTCCTGGAGCGCCTCGGCAGACTCGAGGTCGAGGTTGTCGGTGGGCTCGTCGAGCAGGAGCGCCGTCGAGCCGGCGAGCTCGAGCAGCAGGATCTGGAACCGCGCCTGCTGGCCGCCGGACAGCCTGTCGAAGGGCCGGTCCGCCGCCTCGGTGAGCTCGTAGCGCCGCAGCCGCCCCATCGCCTTGCCCTTGTCCTGCGCGTGGTCCTCCCACAGGATGTCGAGCAGCGCGCGGCCGAACAGCTCAGGGTGCGCGTGCGTCTGCGCGAAGTGCCCGGCGACCACGCGCGCCCCGAGCTTCCACGTACCCGTGTGCGCGACGTCGCCGCCCGCGAGCAGCCGCAGGAAGTGCGACTTGCCGGAGCCGTTCGAGCCCAGCACGGCCACCCGCTCGCCGTAGAAGACCTCCAGGTCGAACGGCTTCATGAGCCCGGTGAGCTCCAGCCCCTCGCAGGTCACGGCCCGCAGGCCGGTGCGCCCGCCGCGCAGGTTCATGGTGATGTCCTGCTCGCGCGGCGGCTCGGGCGGCGGGCCGACGTCCTCGAACTTCCGCAGCCGCGTCTGTGCCGCGTGGTAGCGCGAGGCCATGTCGGGGCTGCTCGCCGCCTGGTTCCGCAGCGTCAGGACCAGCTTCTTGAGCTGGGCGTGCTTCTCGTCCCAGCGGCGGCGCAGCTCCTCGAACCGCGCGAACCGCTCGCGTCGGGCGTCGTGGAACGTGGCGAAGCCGCCGCCGTGCACCCAGGCGTCGGCGCCCGCGGGGCTCGGCTCCAGGGACACGATCCGGTCGGCCGACCGCGACAGCAGCTCCCGGTCGTGCGACACGAACAGGACCGTCTTCTTGGTGGCCTTGAGCTGCTCCTCCAGCCAGCGCTTACCCGGCACGTCGAGGTAGTTGTCCGGCTCGTCGAGCAGCAGCACCTCGTCGGTGCCGCGCAGCAGCGCCTCCAGCACGAGCCGCTTCTGCTCACCGCCCGACATCGTCCGCACCTCGCGGAACTGCACCCGGTCGTACGGCATGCCGAGCGCGGCCATGGTGCAGACGTCCCACAGCGTCTCCGCCTCGTAGCCGCGCACCTCCGCCCAGTCCGAGAGCGCCTGCGCGTAGGCCATCTGGGCAGCCTCGTCGTCGACCGTCAGCATCCGGTGCTCGGCCTCGTCGACGGCGCGCGCCACCTCGCGCAGCCGGGGTGCGGACACGGACACCAGCAGATCGCGCACCGTGGTCTCGTCCCGCACGGAGCCGACGAACTGGCGCATGACGCCGAGCCCGCCGCTCACGGCCACTGAACCGGCGTGCGGCGCCAGCTCACCGGTGATGATGCGCAGCAGAGTGGTCTTGCCCGCACCGTTCGGGCCGACGATCGCCGTCGCGCTCCGCTCACCCACGCGGAACGAGACGTCCCCCAGCAACGTCCGGCCATCCGGCAGGTGGTATTCGACGTGCGCGACTTCGAGATGGCCCATGGGTCACCATGGTCCGACGTCGGACCGGCCAGGACCAAACTGATACTCAGAACACCCGCGCCACGAACACCCACTCCTGCCCCGGCGCGGTCGGCGCGTCGAACACCCGCTCCACAACAAAACCTGCATCGGCCAGCGACGCCTCGATCTCGTCGCGTTCGCGGAACCGCAGGGTGGAGACAGCCGTGACCACCTCGCCGTCGGCCAACGCGTTGGTCGAGCGGAAGGTGACGAGCGGGAGGTCGGCACTCAGCAGGTCCTCCCACGACGCCACCTCCCCGTAGCCCGGTACCTCCAGCCGGACGTGTGAGTGCTCGCGCGTCCATGCCTCCCAGCCCCGACGCGCGGGCACACGCGTCTCGAACGCGAGCCGTCCGCCGGGCGCCAGCCGCGTCCGGATCCCGGCGAGCACGCGCGCCCACGCCTCGTCGGTCGTGAAGACCTGCGCGGTGTTCGCCGTCATCGTGGCGAGGTCCACCTGCATCGGTGGTGCGTCGTCGAGCGCGCCGTGCACCCAGGTCACAGCATCGGCGCCCGGTCTGGCGCGCGCCCTGTCGAGCATCGCGCCCGCGGGATCCACTGCCACGACGGCGACGCCACCTGCGGCCAGCCGCACGGCCAGCACACCGGTACCGCAGCCGACGTCGAGCAGGCTGCGTGCCCCGGTATCGCGCGCCAGCTCCAGATAGACGTCGAGGTCGCCGCGGTCGTCATCGAGGTCGTAGATCGCTGCGATCAGGGGGTGGTCGAACTCGCTCATCGCGCCACCGTAATCAGGGACCTGCCACTCCGGTGAGCGTTTATCCACAGGCGTACGCCACGAACGTGGACGGACTCCGCGGATGTCGGTGGTGTGCTGTTGACTGTTCCCCGTGAGTACAGATGCTGCGACCGGAACCGATCCGGTGAGGAACGCTCCCGACGTCGCGACGCTCAGCTATGAGCAGGCGCGTGACGAGCTCGTGCAGGTGGTCAGCCGCCTGGAGACCGGCGGTGAGCCGCTGGAGGCGTCGCTCGCGCTCTGGGAGCGCGGCGAGGCCCTGGCCGCACGCTGCCAGGAATGGCTCGACGGCGCTCGCGAGCGCCTCGCCGCCGCGCAGAACGGGTCGCTCTCGTCGGCCGAGTCGCCGGAGGAGGCCGAGTGAGCCCGTACGTCCTCGCCGTGGGCGAGGCCCTCGTGGACGAGGTGCACCGGCCCGACGGCTCCTCCGCCGAGCACCCCGGGGGAAGCATCGCCAACGTCGCGCTCACGCTGGGCCGCCTGAGCCGGGAGGTCCGGCTCGCGACCTGGCTCGGCGCCGACGCACGGGGCGACCTGGTGCGTGCGTGGCTCACCGACTCCGGTGTCACGCTCGTGCCGGGCAGCGACGGCGCGGAGCGCACCAGCGTCGCGGTCGCGACGCTGGACGAGAGCGGCTCCGCCACCTATGACTTCGATCTGGCGTGGCGCGTCCCCGCCGAGGCTCTGCCGGGTGCTGACACCAGCGCCGAGGCGAGCGCCCAGGTCGGCGGCAGCGACGCGCTCGCGGTCCACACCGGTTCGATCGCGGCGATCCTCGAACCGGGCGCCACCGAGGTGCGGCAGGTCCTCGAGGCAGCGCGGACGACGTCGACCACCACGTACGACCCGAACGCGCGGCCCGCGATCATGGGCCCCGCCGAGGAGGTGCGGCCACGTGTCGAGGCGCTCGTGCAGCTCTCCGACGTGGTGAAGGTGAGCGACGAGGACCTGGACTGGCTCTACCCCGGCACCGACCCCGTCGCCGTCGCACGCGAGTGGCAGCGCGGCACGCCCGCGCTGGTAGTGGTCACCTTCGGCGGCAAGGGCGCGGTAGCAGTGTCCGACGCCGGTGCGGTCGAAGCCGTCGCCCCGCGGGTGGAGGTGGTCGACACCGTGGGTGCCGGCGACTCGTTCATGGGTGCGCTCATCGACGGCCTGTGGGAGCACGAACTGCTCGGCGCCGACCGGCGCGAAGCGCTCAACGCCGTCGACCTCGCGACCGTGCAGCAGATCCTGGACCGCTGCTGCGCCGTCGCGGCCATCACCGTGTCCCGGGCGGGAGCCAACCCGCCTCGTCGTGCGGAGGTAGGCCGATGAACGCGGTACCAGAGCGGCTCGGCCCGCGTGACGCCTGGGCGCTGCTGCGCTCCGGCAACGACCGCTTCGTCGCGGACGCTCCGGCCCATCCGTCGCAGGGCGCGGCCCGGCGCCGGGAGCTGCAGGCAGCGCAGCACCCGCACACGGTGATCTTCGGCTGCTCGGACTCCCGTGTCGCCGCGGAGATCATCTTCGACCAGGGCCTCGGCGACGTGTTCGTGGTCCGCACCGCCGGGCACGTCGTGGACACCACGGTGATCGGCTCCATCGAGTACGGGGTCGACGTGCTCGGCGCGTCCCTCGTCGTGGTGCTGGGGCACGACTCCTGCGGCGCCGTGGCCGCCGCCGCGCACACGCTCGCCACGGGTGAGCAGCCCGGCGGGTTCGTGCGTGCCGTGGTGGACCGCGTGATCCCGTCGATCGTCAACATCACCTCGGGTGACCCGGCCAAGGCCATGGACGCCCTGTCCGACCAGAACGTCCTGCGCCGCGAGCACGTGAAGCACACCGTCGGGATGCTGCACAGCTACTCGGCGGGCCTGGCCAAGGCGGTCGAGGAGGGCAGGTGCGCGGTGGTCGGCCTCGAGTACGACCTCGCGGAGGGCAGCGCACGCATGGTCAACGTGATCGGGGACGTCGGCGAGCTGCCCGCGGCCCTACCCCAGGCCGACTGACAGGCGTGGCGAGGGCCGGGGTGACACGAGTCACGTGCTCAGGTGCGTCGCCGCGGCGCGGCTGCGGCACGATAGAACCATGACTGCTGACACCGTCGTCCCGGCCGGCGACACCGAGTTCCGTATCGAGCACGACACCATGGGTGAGGTGCGCGTCCCGAAGAACGCCCTCTACCGCGCCCAGACCCAGCGCGCCGTCGAGAACTTCCCGATCTCCGGCACCCCCCTCGAGCGTTCGCACATCGAGGCCCTTGCCCGCGTGAAGAAGGCCGCCGCCACCGCGAACGCGGAGCTCGGCGTGCTCGACAAGGACATCGCCGAAGCGATCGTCGCCGCCGCGGACGAGGTCGCCTCCGGCAAGTACGACAGCCACTTCCCGATCGACGTCTTCCAGACCGGCTCGGGCACGTCGTCGAACATGAACACCAACGAGGTCCTCGCGACGCTCGCCACCGCCGCCCTCGGCAAGGACGTACACCCGAACGACCACGTCAACGCGTCGCAGTCGTCGAACGACGTCTTCCCGACCTCGGTGCACGTCGCCGCCACCTCGGGCGTCGTGAACGACCTGGTCCCGGCGCTGACGCACCTGGCAGAGGCGCTCCAGGCAAAGTCGGTGGAGTACGCGGAGGTCGTGAAGTCAGGGCGTACGCACCTCATGGACGCCACCCCGGTCACGCTGGGCCAGGAGTTCGGCGGGTACGCCGCCGCCGTCCGCTACGGCGTCGAGCGCCTGCAGTCGGCGCTCCCGCGTGCCGCGGAGGTGCCGCTGGGCGGTACCGCCGTCGGCACCGGTATCAACACCCCGGCCGGCTTCCCGCAGCGGGTCATCGCGCTGCTCGCCGAGGACACCGGCCTGCCGCTGACCGAGGCCCGCGACCACTTCGAGGCGCAGTCGGCCCGCGACGGCCTGGTCGAGCTGTCGGGCGCGCTGCGCACCATCGCGGTCTCGCTGACGAAGATCTGCAACGACCTGCGCTGGATGGGCTCCGGTCCGAACACCGGCCTGGGCGAGATCGCGCTGCCCGACCTGCAGCCGGGCTCCTCGATCATGCCGGGCAAGGTCAACCCCGTCATCCCCGAGGCCGTGCTCATGGTGTGCGCGCGTGTCATCGGCAACGACGCGACCGTGGCGTGGGCAGGTGCCTCCGGCTCGTTCGAGCTCAACGTGCAGATCCCGGTGATCGCCCAGGGCGTGCTGGAGTCGATCCGTCTGCTGTCGAACTCGTCGCGCGTGCTGGCGGACAAGACCATCGTCGGCATCACCGCGAACGTCGAGCGCGCCCGCGCGCTCGCCGAGTCGTCGCCGTCGATCGTGACGCCGCTGAACCGCGTGATCGGCTACGAGGCCGCAGCGAAGGTCGCGAAGACCGCCGTCAAGGAGGGCATCACCGTGCGGCAGGCAGTGATCGACCTCGGCTTCGTCGAGCGTGGTGAGGTCACCGAGGCGCAGCTCGACACCGCGCTCGACGTGCTGTCGATGACGCGCCCGCCGCAGGCCTGACGCGAGGACCGCTGGTCGAGCTTGTCGAGACCCTGGGTCCCGGCAAGCTCGACCAGCGACAGCAGGTCAGACCGCGGACGTCGCCGCGGGCTCGGCGGCCGGCGCGGCCGCGTCAGCGGTCTTGTCGGCCTCGTTCGACAGCAGGATGAACGCCGCCGCGGCGACGCCGACCGTGGCGACGGTGGCTACCGTGGCCGCGATGGCGACCTGGGTCGCAACGGTCGCGACGCCCCACTCGCTGCCGGCGATCTCCTCGGCGCGGTCCTGAGCAGCCTTGCGCTGCTCCTTGCCGACCAGGCCACCGATGAGGCCCGAGCCGTGCAGCAGGGAGATCAGGGTGGCGGTGCGCTCGTCGGGCTCCGCACCCTCGACGAGAACCTTCGTGAGGTTGGTACGCAGCTCGGTCTCGTGGGTCGAGTCCGCAGCCGGCCAGCGGGTGATCGGGAGCATCCGGAAGAGCTTGGTCTCCTCCTTCTCGAGGACCCCACGCTCGACGAGGGCGGCCAGGAGGTTCTCCTCCGCGTTCTCGGAGATGGCCTCGACGATCTTCCGCGCGGGCGCGTCAGGCGCGGCGAGCGCGGCCTGGAGGGCGGCGTCGAGAGCAATGTGGCCGGTGGGCGCGTTGTCGGTGACGAGGATCGTGGCGTCCCCGGCCTTCTCGCGCTCCTCCTTGGTGGCGCCGGCCTCCGGCGCGCCCCGCATGAGGGTCTTGTTCGCGGCGGCAAGGTCGGCGAGGAGCGCGCCGGCGAGGCGAACACCCAGGTTGTCGACGTTGGCGGTCTTGCCCGACTCGTCGTCGACGGCAAGCAGCAGGAAGTCTTCAGCAATCAGCATGGCCCTGATGCTATATCCGACAAGCGAGACAACGCCCGTATTGAGACGCCACCCTGGAAACAGGTAGTGATTGGGTGCGAGGATCCTTTGGTTAGCCTTACCTAAGTCTGCTAGTGTCGCTCATGCACTCGAAGAGGCGTACCGCCGGACTGCGGGGCTGGGGGGTTCCGTCCGGCGGCGCGTCTCTTCTGTGCCAGGAGTTGCCAGGAGTTACGAACGCGACAGGCGCTCAGGTCACCGGAGTGACCTGAGCGCCTGTCTTCGTGCGGCGGGTGCGAGGGGTCAGACCTCCAGCCGCTCCAGCATGTCGGTCACCAGCGCCGCCACCGGCGAGCGCTCGGACCGGGTGAGGGTCACGTGCGCGAAGAGCGGGTGCCCCTTGAGCGCCTCGATGACCGCCGCGACGCCGTCGTGCCGCCCCACCCGCAGGTTGTCCCGCTGCGCGACGTCGTGGGTGAGCACCACGCGGGAGCCCTGGCCGATCCGCGAGAGCACCGTGAGCAGGACGTTCCGCTCGAGGGACTGCGCCTCGTCCACGATGACGAACGCGTCGTGCAGCGACCGCCCGCGGATGTGCGTGAGCGGCAGCACCTCGAGCATGTCCCGCTCGATGACCTCCTCCACCACCGCGGGCGAGACCAGCGCCCCGAGCGTGTCGAAGACCGCCTGCGCCCACGGGTTCATCTTCTCGGACTCCGAACCGGGGAGGTAGCCCAGATCCTGCCCGCCCACCGCGTAGAGCGGCCGGAAGACGACCACCTTGCGGTGCTTCTGCCGCTCCAGCACGGACTCCAGGCCCGCGCACAGGGCGAGCGCCGACTTGCCCGTGCCGGCCCGGCCGCCGAGCGACACGATCCCGATGTCCGGGTCGAGCAGCAGGTCGATGGCCACGCGCTGCTCCGCCGAGCGCCCGTGGACCCCGAACACCTCCTGGTCACCGCGGACCAGCTGCACCCGCTTGTCCGCCGTCACGCGACCGAGCGCGGAACCGCCCGGCGAGTGCACCACCATCCCCGTGTGCACCAGCAGCGGCGCGGCGGCCTCGACCGTCGCCGGGTCCAGCGCCGCGATCTCGACCGAGTCGTTGTCCCAGAGAGCCCCCATCTGCTCGTCGGAGAGGTCGATCTCGCGCATCCCGGTCCAGCCCGAGTCCACCGCGAGCTCAGCCTTGTACTCCTCGGCCTGCAGGCCGACGGCGGACGCCTTCACCCGCATCGGCACGTCCTTCGAGACCACCGTGACGCTGTTGCCCTCGGCCGCGAGGTTGGCGGCCACCGCGAGGATCCGCGTGTCGTTGTCGCCGAGCCGGAACCCGGCGGGCAGGACCGTCGGGTCCACGTGGTTGAGCTCCACCCGCAGCGTGCCGCCCGCGTCCCCCACCGGGACCGGCGCGTCGAGGCGGCCGTGCTGGACGCGCAGCCCGTCCAGCATCCGCAGGGCGCTCCGGGCGAAGTACCCGAGCTCGGCGTGGTGCCGCTTCCCCTCCAGCTCCGTGATCACGACGATCGGGAGTACTACATCGTGCTCCGCGAACCGCAACATCGCCTTGGGATCACTCAACAGCACAGACGTGTCGATGACGAAGGTCCTACGTTCGTCACCTGCCGCGCCGGGAGCGGCGTCGGCACTCTGGTCGGACGGACGGGTGGTGTGTGCGGATTGGCTCACTGCGGTTCTCCCTCCGGCGCCGAAGCGCCGTGACAGCCACGTGACTACCTGGCGGGTACCGCCTGTCGGCGGAACCGACCCGGACGAACCGGGGCTGGTGGATGGGCCGGATGACCGACTCGGTGCGCCGCGTCGTGGCACAGAGCCGGGACCGGCCCTTCTCCACGGAGCAAGCACTCCATAGGTTGGCCTCCCGAAGGGGCGACTGGGTGCCGTCCCTGAAATGGAAACTACGCGCACTGCCATCCCATGACCAGAGCCGCGCCCCGGCGGGTCGCAAGTTGTCACGAACTGTTCACATGTTGGTAATAAGTTGACGATTACCCCAAGGAATCGCAAAACTCGCTGGACGGCTCGCCGAAGCGTCAGGATGGGACGCATGGATTCCTTCGCCGTCCTCCTCCGCGCCGTCAACGTCGGACCGGGCCTGCGGGTCACGTCCGCCGACCTGGTCGGCGCAGCAGCCGACGCCGGCCTCGGAGCCGCCCGCGCCCTCCTCAACAGCGGCAACCTCGTGGTCACGCCGGGCACCTCTGGTGCCTCCACGTCCGCCGACGTCGGACGCCTGATGCAGCGCTGCCTCACCGAGCGGCTCGGTCAGGACGTGACCGCCGTCGCCCTGAGCGCCGAGCAGCTGGAGGCGATAGCCCGAGCCAACCCCTTCGCTGCCGCCGCGCGGGATCATCCCGCGCAGCTCCAGGTGCACGTCCCGTTCGGCGACCTGGACGAGGCGGGCATCGCCCGGCTCGACCTGGCCAACGCCGGCCGCGAGCTGCTCGCGACCGGCGCGGGGGTGCTGTACGTGCACTACGTGGACGGGATCGGCCGGTCGAAGCTCACGTCGAAGGTCGTCGACCAAGCAGCGGGCGCGCCGACCACCGCCCGGAACTGGAACACGATCACCAGGCTGCGCACGGCCTGCGCGGAGCTCGCCGCCGAGTAGGGTGAAGTCCAGGGTGTGCCGGGAAGTCTGGTCGGCGTGGACCGGGTCGACCGGTCCTTCTTTGACGATCCGCAAAGCCGAAAGGACCCGCGTTGAGCTCTGACGCCGTCGCCCCCACCCGAATCCAGCGTCTGCGGACCTGGGCCTCCCGCGAGACCACCGGAGGCGCGCTCCTGATCGGGGCCGCGTTCCTCGCCCTGCTCTGGGCGAACTCACCTTGGCGAGACGCCTACCAGGCGCTGTCCACAACGGTGGTCGGTCCCGCCGCGATCGGGCCGCTGCCGGTCCACCTGGATCTGTCCCTCAGCACCTGGGCCGCGGACGGCCTGCTCGCCATCTTCTTCTTCGTGGTCGGTGTGGAGCTCAAGCAGGAGTTCGTCGCCGGCAGCCTCCGCAACCCGAAGGAAGCGGGCGTCCCGATGATCGCGGCGGTCGGCGGCATGGCAGTCCCCGCCCTGATCTACGTCGCCGTCGTCCTGAGCCTCGGTGAACCCGGCGCCCTGCACGGCTGGGCCATCCCCACCGCAACGGACATCGCGTTCGCGGTGGGTGTGCTCGCGATCTTCGGCCGCGGGCTGCCGACGGCGATCCGGACGTTCCTGCTCACACTCGCCGTCGTGGACGACCTGCTCGCGATAGTCGTCATCGCGATCTTCTACACCAGCGAGATCCACTGGCTCTCCCTGCTCGGCACGCTCGTCTGCGTCGCGCTCTTCCTGTGGCACGTCCGGTCGCGCACGCCACGGTGGTTCGTCCTGCTGCCGCTCGCTGCGGTCGCGTGGGCACTGATGCACGCGTCCGGCGTCCACGCGACGATCTCGGGCGTGCTGCTGGGCTTCACCGTCCCGGCGATCGCGATGCACGGTGAGGCCAGGTCGCGCACCTCCCGGTACGAGCACCGGCTCAAGCCGCTCTCCTCAGGCATCGCGCTGCCCGTGTTCGCGTTCTTCGCCGCGGGCGTCTCGCTGGTCGACGGCGACGGTCCGGGCGCCGTGATCGGCCAGCCGGTCGTCGCCGCGATAGCCGCCGGCCTGGTGCTGGGCAAGCTCATCGGCGTGCTCGCGACAACGGCGCTGATCACGCGGATCACTCCCCTGCGTCTGCCCGACGGCATAGGCGTGCGCGACCTGCTGCCCGTAGCCCTCCTGGCCGGCATCGGGTTCACGGTGTCGCTGCTGATCAGCGAGCTGTCCTTCGGGGACTCCGAGCACACCGACGGGGCGAAGATCGCGATCCTCGGCGCCTCGGTGCTCGCCGCGATCCTCGGTGCGATCTCCCTGCGCTGGGACGCTCGCCGGGCCCGCAACGCCGACATGAACCTCGACGGCCGGCCGGACGAGGTCCGCAGCTACATCGGCGACGCCAAGGACCGCGAGTCCCACTGAGGTTCGTCCGTCCATTGGTCGAGCTTGTCGAGACCGGTCTCGACAAGCTCGACCAACGATGGTGCTACGGCGTCAGAACTCCAGGAGGAGCGCCTCGCCCTGGCCTCCGCCACCACACAGGCCGACGGCGGCCCGTCCGCCCCCGCGCCGCGCGAGCTCGTGCGCCGCGTGCACCGCGATGCGGGCCCCGGACGCCCCGACGGGGTGACCCAGCGCGATCCCGCCGCCGTGCACGTTCACGCGGTCCAGCGGAACGCCCAGCGCCTTCGCCGAGACCCCGACCACCACGGCGAACGCCTCGTTGATCTCCACGACGTCGAGGTCCTCTGCCGTCCAGCCCTCCCGCTCGAGGGCCTGGGCGATCGCCCGGGCCGGTTGGGAGTGCAGCGAGTTGTCCGGGCCCGCCACCTGCCCGTGCGCGCGGACCGTCGCGAGCACCGGCACCCCGGAGGCTTCGGCCCGGCCGCGGGTGGTGAGCACGAGCGCCGAGGCGCCGTCGGAGATCTGTGACGAGTTGCCCGCCGTGAGCGTTCCCTCGCCCGCGAACGCGGGGCGCAGCTTCGCCAGCGACTCGGGCGTGGTGTCGGGCCGGACGCCCTCGTCGGTGCGCACCTCTACCGGCTCGCCGCGACGCTGCGGCACGGAGACCGGTGCGAGCTCCGCCTCGAAGACCCCGTCCTTCCACGCCGCCGCGGCGCGCTGGTGCGAGGCCGCCGCGATGGCGTCCTGCTCCTCGCGCGACACGAACACCGATCCGGTGTTGTGGTCCTCGGTCGAGATGCCCATGGAGACGCCGTCGAACGCGTCGGTCAGGGCGTCGTGCGCCGTCGCGTCCAGCAGCTCGGCCGAGCCGTAGCCGAACCCGAACCGCGAGCCGAGCAGCAGGTGCGGCGCGTTCGTCATCGACTCCTGCCCGCCCACCAGCACCACTGCCGCCTCGCCGGTCCGCAGCAGCCGGGCGCCGTCGATGATCGCCGTCAGCCCCGAGAGGCACACCTTGTTGACCGTTACCGCCTGGACGTCCCAGGAGACGCCCGCGGCGACCGCCGTCTGCCGGGCCGGGTTCTGCCCGGCACCCGCCTGGATCACCTGGCCGAAGATCACCTTGTCGACGTCGGCGGCGAGCGGGCCCGCACCCTCCAGGGCGCGTCGCGCAGCTACCGCGCCGAGCTCGACCGCGCTCAGCGTGGCCAGCGAGCCCTTCAGCCGTCCCTGCGGCGTCCGCGCCGCCGAGACGATCACCACGTCGTCAGCCCTGTTGTTCTGAGCGTTGTTCTGAGCGTTGTTCTGAGCGCTGGTCTTGTCAGCGCGGTTCTCCGCACCCGGGGCCGCGCTTGTGGCGCTTGCCGGAGTGTTGATCGGGTCAGTCATGAGACCTCCTTTGGCCGTCGTTCCTCAGCGTATCTCCCGGCGCACTGCGCCTCACAGCTCTCACACCATCGGCTCGACGAGCTCCACGGTGAGCTCCGGCTCCGTCTTCTCCACCACCTCGTCGGCGGTGACCCCGGGTGCGAGCTCCCGTAGCACCAGACCGGACGGCGTCACGTCGAGCACCGCCAGGTCGGTGATGATCCGGTTCACCACACCCTTGCCGGTCAGCGGCAGCGAGCAGGTGCGCAGGATCTTCGGCGACCCGTCACGCGCCACGTGCTCCATGAGGACGATCACGCGCCCTGCGCCGTGCACCAGGTCCATGGCGCCGCCCATGCCCTTGACCATCTTGCCGGGGATCATCCAGTTGGCCAGGTCACCCGTGGCGGAGACCTGCATACCGCCAAGGATCGCGGCGTCGATCTTGCCGCCGCGGATCATGCCGA
The DNA here is from genome assembly GCF_040639635.1 of Promicromonospora sp. NPDC023805. Taxonomy (NCBI): domain Bacteria; kingdom Bacillati; phylum Actinomycetota; class Actinomycetes; order Micrococcales; family Promicromonosporaceae; genus Promicromonospora; species Promicromonospora sp. NPDC023805. Next base: position 233,451 of record NZ_JBFAAH010000004.1, read on the forward strand.
ACGACATCGCGGAGTCGAAGATCGACGAACCCGGCAGCAGCGTCACCGTCTCCTTGCCCGCGTTGATCAGGTCCGGGTCCACCGCATCCTCCGTCGGGTACGGCCCCACACCGAGGATCCCGTTCTCCGACTGCAGCACCAGGTGCCTGCCCTCCGGCACGTAGTTCGGCACGAGCGTCGGCAGCCCGATGCCCAGGTTCACGTACATGCCGTCGGTCAGCTCGCGCGCGGCGCGCGCGGCCATCTCCTGTCGGGTCAGTGCCATGGTTCAGGCCCCCTTCGTGTCCGGCGCGGTGTCGGACGACGACGGCGCGGTGACCGTTCGCCGCTCGATCCGCTTCTCGATGTCGGTGCCGACGTGCACCACGCGGTGCACGTAGACCCCGGGCAGGTGCACGGTGTCCGGGTCGATCTCCCCCGGTTCGACGAGCTCCTCGACCTGGGCGATGCACACCCGGCCCGCCATCGCGGCAAGCGGCGAGAAGTTGCGGGCCGACTTGTTGAACACGAGGTTCCCGTGCCGGTCCCCGCGCAGCGCGTGCACCAGTGCGTAGTCGGTGCTGATCGACTCCTCCAGCACGTACTCGGCATCGCCGCCGTTGGCACCGCCCGTGCGGAACGTGCGCACCTCCTTGGCCGGCGACGCGATCGCGATGCCGCCGGCGCCGTCGTACTTGCGCGGGAGACCGCCGTCCGCCACCTGGGTACCCACACCCGAGCGCGTGAAGAAGGCCGCGATACCCGCGCCGCCGGCGCGGAGCTTCTCGGCGAGCGTGCCCTGCGGGGTGAGCTCCAGCTCGAGCTCCCCGGACAGGAACTGCCGCTCGAACTCCTTGTTCTCCCCCACGTAGGAGCTGGTCATCTTCGCGATGCGGTGGGCGTTCAGCAGCACGCCGAGGCCCCAGTCGTCGACGCCGCAGTTGTTGCTCACCACGGACAGGCCGGCAGTGCCCTGCGCGAGCAGGGCCTCGATCAGCGCTATCGGGTTGCCGCACAGGCCGAACCCGCCAACGGCCAGGGACGCGCCGTCCGGTATGTCGGCGACCGCCTCGGCCGCGCTCGCGACCACCTTGTCGAACCCCGTGCTACCCACTTCAGTCATCGTCGACTCCTCCATCGGGTCAGTGCCGGCAGGTCATGCCATGTGCCAGTGTCACACCCGGTCAGCGCGCGCTCCATCCGCCGTCGATGGTCCACGAGGCACCGGACACCATCGCGGCCTCCGGGCCCGTGAGCCACCCGACCAGTGCGGCCACCTCCTCGGGTTCCACCAGCCGTTTCACCGCGGCCTGCTCGAGCATGACCTTCGCCAGCACCTCCGACTCCGGGATCCCGTGCGCCTTCGCCTGCTGGGCGACCTGCTTCTCGATCAGCGGCGTGCGGACGTAGCCGGGGTTGACGCAGACGCTCGTGACCCCGTGCTCGCCGCCCTCCAGCGCCGTCACCTTCGACAGCCCCTCGAGCCCGTGCTTGGCCGCCACGTACGCCGCCTTGTACGGCGACGCGACCAGCCCGTGCACCGACGAGATGTTGATGACCCGGCCCCACCCCCGTTCGTACATGCCGGGCAGCGCGGCCCGGACCAGCAGGAACGGGGCCTCCAGCATGATCCGCTGGACCAGCCGGAAGTCGTCGGGCGCGAAGTCCTGGATGGCGCTGACCCGCTGGATGCCCGCGTTGTTCACGAGCACGTCCGTGTCCAGGCGGAGGGAGTCGAGCGCCCGGGTGTCGGACAGGTCCACCACCCAGGCCTCGCCGCCGGCCTCCTCGGCGACGGCCTGCGCACCGTCGCCGTCGACGTCCGCCACGGTCACGTGCGCGCCACGGGCCGCCAGCTCGCGGGCGCACGCCGCACCGATGCCGCTCGCACCGCCGGTCACGAGGGCCCGGCGGCCGTCCAACGTAGGGTTCAAGGCAGTGGAGCTCAAGACCGGCCCTCCGCGAGTGCCCGTTCGCGTGCCTGGTCCTCAGCGTCGAGGGCGTGCAGGGACGCGCCCTTGGTCTCGCGCAGCGCGAGCGCCGCTACCAGGGTGATGACGGACGCCACCAGCATGTAGACGGCGGTGGGCCACCAGGAGCCGGTGTTCTTGAGCCAGGTGGTGGCCAGGATCGGGGCGAGGGAGCCCGCCACGATGGACGTGACCTGGTAGCTGATCGAGACGCCCGAGTAGCGCATCCGGGTGGGGAACATCTCCGACATGATGGCGGGCTGCACCGCGTACATCATGGCGTGGAAGAGCAGCCCGGCCATGAGGACGGCGAGGATCACCCACATGTTCCGGGTGTCCATCGCAGGGAAGGCGAACCAGCACCAGGTGGCGCCGAGGACCGCGCCGGCGATGTACAGAGGTCTGCGGCCGATGCTGTCCGCGAGGCGCCCCACCACCAGGATCATGACGAAGTGGAACGCGTGCGCCGCCGCGACGACGCCGAGGATCCGTGTCGTGTCCATGCCGAGAGCGGTGCCGAGATAGACGATCGAGAAGCTCACCACCAGGTAGTACAGGATGTTCTCCGCGAACCGCAGGCCCATGCCGGTCAGCACGCCGCGCGGGTAGCGCCGGATCACCTCGAAGACGCCGTAACCCTTGGCGCCCTGGTCGATCTGCGCCTTCGCCTCCTCGTAGATGGGCGCGTCCGAGACCCGGGTGCGCACGTAGTAGCCGATGACGATGACCACGGCGGAGAGCCAGAACGCGACGCGCCAGCCCCAGGAGAGGAACGCGGCGTCGGTGAGGGTGGCGGACATCGTGTAGAGCACGACGGTGGCGAGCAGGTTGCCCGCGGGCACACCCGCCTGCGGCCAGGCCGTCCAGCGGGCCCGCTCGTCGTCCCGGCTGTGCTCCGCCACGAGCAGGACGGCGCCGCCCCACTCGCCGCCGAGCGCGACGCCCTGCACGAAGCGCAGCACCACGAGGAGTGCCGGGGCGAGGAAGCCGACCTGCTGGAACGTGGGCAGGCAGCCCATGAGCACTGTGGCGACGCCGATCAGCAGGATCGTGAACTGGAGGGTGTGCTTGCGCCCCAGCTTGTCGCCGATGTGGCCGAAGATCACGCCGCCGAGCGGCCGGGCGAGGAAGCCGACCGCGTAGGTGACGAAGGCCGCGATGATCGCGTCGTACTCGTTGCCCGTCTCGGGCATGAGGACCTTGTTGAACACGAGCGCCGCAGCGGTCGCGTAGAGGAAGAAGTCGTACCACTCGACGACGGTGCCTGCCATCGAGGCGGCGACGATGCGCCTGATCAGCGACCGGTCGTCCGGTGCGCGGGTGCTCTGCTGTGCAGACATGCTGCTCCTTGGTGTCGACTCTGACACGGGTACTGGCCGGCCGGTGCGGGACGCACGGCCTGCCACGTGTGACTCGCCAGAGTTTTGCCGGGAAGCACTGTGCGGAGCAATGACGAAGTGGGCAGACGGGGTGTGCACGAATGCACACTTGGTACGGTCGCCGCATGCCAGCCCGCAACGACCCGCCGGCCAGCCAGGTCGCCGACCAGCTCCTCGTGCTGCTGCAGGTGGCGCGCACGGGCCGGTACACGACGGCGGCGCAGGCCCTCGGCGTCAACCACACCACCGTGGCCCGCAACATCACCGCGCTCGAGCGCTCCCTCGGTGGCCGCCTCCTGGTGCGCGGCGCGGACGGCTGGGAGCTCACCTCGCTCGGCCGCCGGGCGGCACGCGCGGGCGAGGCGGTGTCCGACGCCGTCGACCGGCTCGTGGCCGGCGACACCGAGGCCGACCCCGTCACCGGCGTCGTGCGGATGACGGCGACCGACGGGTTCAGCGCCTACATCGCCTCCCCCGCGATCGCCAGGCTGCGCGGAGAGCACCCGGAGCTGTCCGTCGAGCTCGTCACCGTCACCCGCGTGGCGACCCACCATCGCTCGGGCGTCGACATCGACGTCGTCGTCGGGGAACCGAGCGTGCAGCGCGCCAAGGCCGTGTGCCTCGGCGAGTACGTGCTCGGGATGTACGGATCACGCGACTACCTGGTGCGGCACGGCACACCGGCCACCGTCGACGAGATGTCCCGGCACGGGCTCGTCTACTTCATCGACTCGATGCTCCAGGTCAACCACCTCGACGCGCCGCGCCGCCTCGTTCCGGGCATGCAGGACGCGCTGGCCTCGACGAACGTGTTCGTGCACGTCGAGGCCACCCGTGCCGGGGCGGGCCTCGGGTTCCTGCCCTGCTTCATGGCCGACCGGCACGACGACCTCGTTCGGCTCCTGCCCGACGAGGTGACCGAACGTCTGCCCTACTGGGCGGTGGTCCGCAGCGAGTCCTGGCGGCGGCCCGCTGTGGCCGCCGTCGTGCAGGCGCTGCTCGCGGAGATGGCGCGGCAGCGGGACCGGCTGCTGGGGCAGTGAGCCGCGCTCAGTCCTCCGGAGCGTGCCGCGCTCAGTCCTCCGGCGCGTGCCGCCCTCAGTCCTCCGGAGCGTGCCGCTCCAGGAACCGGTAGACCTCCGTCGTCTCCACCCCCGGGTACGCCCCCGACGGCATCGCCGCCAGCATCGACGCGTGGGGCCGCGCCGAGGGCCAGGCGAAGTCGCCCCACTTCGTGGAGAGCTCCTCAGGCGGACGCCGGCAGCACGACTCGTCGGGGCAGCGCGAGGCAGTGCGGACCGTCGTCTCGCGGCCCTCGAAC